>JAJYJD010000341.1 GCA_021789755.1 Bacteroidota bacterium | reverse complement strand
TGCGTGCTTTCTGAGAAGCACATTCCCGTTTTCGTGAGACAGAATGCAATATTCGTTACCGGCGAGAATTGGCTGACAGGCAACTCAGTGAAATGGAACGGCGATACGAAGCCGTCTCTTATCATCAACGCGTTCCCCGGCGATTCGGATTTCACGAGCAGCTTCACCTATGTCGACCGGTTCGCCGGCGATAGCCTGAAGGAGATATCGATCTCGCAGATTGGAAATCGCATCGATATCCGTGTTCCCGCACTTGGTTGCGCGGGAAGAGTCGTCATCTACAACGTGGTTCCGAAGGGAAGGGTGACGGCGAACGGCGAGAAGGTCGACGCGCAAATTGACAAAGACAAGAAGAGCGTTGAAGTCGAAATTGAGAAAGGGGCGGCGCGGGAATTTGTTATTGAAAGGTCAAGTAAGAGATGAAACCGTTGAGACCGGAACGTTACACACTTTCCACCGGTTGTACAAATTGTCAAACATGTGATCCATGACTCCGGAGAACCATCTCATGCCGACTATTACCGACGAATTCATGCGTCGACGCCTCTCCCAAGCGAAGTATTACACGCTCGTCATACTTAGAATAACCGACAAACGAAACGAGCCCGGCGCGGACAAAATTGTCTGGGAGCATGGCCGGAGAAACATGTCTCTCAATGCAGACGGCCTGCTGCCGGTAGTATGTCCAGTCAACGATGGTACCGACATCGCCGGAGTCGGAATCTTCGACAGAAGTGCGGAAGAAACCAGGGAAATCCTGGACCACGACCCGGGAGTTAAAGCGGGACTATTCACCTACGAGATACATCCATGCAGGGGACTTCCGGGGAGCACACTTCCCTAACGTGTGCGCGTGGAAGAGCTGGGCCGATTAGAGTCAATCTTTTTTTTTCCAATTCTGCTTTTCACCTTCTCCATCAGGCGTCTCGCCCATACAAACTCCGTCGCCAGTATCGCCAGCGCAGCCGGGATGACAATTATTGCCGGACCTGGTAGAATCAGCATCGCGACTCCGACAAACAGGAGCGTGAAGCCGGCTATTACCACAACTATTCTCCGAATTTGCCTGAGCGTCTTAATCACGTGAGGTTACCGTCTTCTGTCGTCTCATCATTTCGAGTTTTGGAGTGCAAATGGAGGCGTGAAGCTCGCGGCAGAGCCGCGGAATGTAATCCCCTTTCCCGGATACATGTGCCGGGATGTTCGAAAGAAGGACCAGTCCGACACGAGTCATCTTCTCAAAAATAATCCCGGCAGAAAAACCCTCGGTGTTGCCGAACGCCCCGTAATAGTCGACCCCGTCGTCTCTGTAAAATCCCCAGCCCATGCATGAATTACTGTGCTCATCCTCCGCGAATAGCGACTTGCCGGCAAGCGCGAGATACGAAGTGTCCGCGATACAGGCTCCGACATATTTTACGAGATCTAAGCGTTCGATTTCACACCCCGTCGCGCCGGGGACCGGAGCCTCAAACGCGCCGGTCAGTATTTGACTTTGTCCAACTTCATTTCCCACTCCCGGAATACCGTCAGCGCGTCATCGTGCATCTTCTGGACCATGGGAATCCTGCGCGAGTCCAGGGGGCGTCCCAACTCCTCGTAGATGAAGAGATCGTCGAAGCCTATGCGCGCCGCATCGTCCCGCGTGTTGGCAAAGTACACCTTGTCCGGACGGGCCCAGTAAATCGCGCCGAGGCACATCGGGCAGGGCTCACATGTCGTGTAGATTTCGCACCCGGCCAGCTGAAATGAATTCAGCACCCGGCACGCTTCTCGGATAGCAATGATTTCAGCGTGAGCCGTAGGATCGTTGGCGGATGTGACAGAATTTGTTCCACTGGCGATGACCGCTCCGTCCCTGGAAATCACCGTTGCGAACGGGCCCCCTTTACCATCCTTCACGTTTTGACGTGACAGGTCGATCGCTTTCTGCATGAATGTCGACTGAAACATAAGAGTTGTCTCCTGACGAAAGGCGCCGCCACGCGAAAGACGGCGAAGTCCGTATTAATTGAAAGGCCGTCAGCCCGGATGCCGGCCATAATAAGTTCGATCCTGTCCTAACAACCCGCAATTTATGACTCGGCCGACATAAGCACAACACTGGATCAGAGACGGTTTCAGCATCATGACCCGCGCAAGGGGAACGAAAAGAGAAGGCGGGAATTGGAAATACAATCGATAAGGTTTTCGTTTCCTTCAGCCGGTTTTCTTTTCAATGAACATTTCATAACGACCCACTGCGTTCTCAATCGCCTTTTCTTCCAGCGAGTTAAATGTTCGGAACATCTTCAGCTCGACGAACATGCCGTTCTTCTTAAATGTCCTGCTCCATTTTCCGGCGACCTTCCCATCTACTATAATCGTTGCGTCGGGCATTCCACCCGTCCGGAGAAGATTCGAGAGGGGCTTGTCGATCGACGCACTCCGGTCCTTATATCCCAAAAGAAATTCATCGAACGGCGGAAGGAGCTGAGCGACGGGGGCATCATGCCGGACCGCCGGTGTATCCGTGGGCATCCAGTAAACTCTGCGATCTAGGCTATCGTGGTCGAGCTCCGATTTCGCCATCTCCAATCCGGCCTTCGCGTCCGCAGCGGAAAGGCCCGACCACCAAATGTAATCCTGTATCGATGCCGGGCCGTGACTCGTGAAGTAACGCCGCGCGAGTTCGGCCAGTCCTTCCTCCCGCTCCTTCGGTTTGGTCCTCGGCACCATTTCGTCGAACAGCGCGTGTGTCTGCTTCCTTTCCCGAGTCACACCGAAACAAATTATCCTGTCGAGCGAAGCTCGGTGCAGTATGAAGGCCATGCGCTGCCCGTCGCACGAAATCCCCTTCTTTTCTATGACAGCCTTGAGCTCACCGCGGGTCAACTGTTTGTTCCCCTTCAACGCTTTCGCCAGAATGGAATTTGTCTTTCTAAATGTGGCTGGATCCAGCTCCAATTCCTTGTACCGGCGGGTGAGACCGGCGATTATTCCCGGCGCGAGAAGCGCCAGGATCCAGCGCGTGTCTGTTCCGGCAAGGAAATGCAGCGTCCCTCGCAGTGCCCACGTACGGACAATCTTTCCTTCCGAAATTGCCTTCTGAACGTGAGCGAGGTTCGAACCGGGCAGCCGGAGGCCGATCGACCATTCGCCGCCCGTATAGTCCTGTCCCTGAACCGCGCCGAGATGTTTGACGACATCTGCCGGCGTTAATGCGCCGCTCTTTATCAGGAGCTGATTTGCGA
>JAJYJD010000340.1 GCA_021789755.1 Bacteroidota bacterium | reverse complement strand
AGAGCTTAGGTACCTTCGCAAGGTGACGCAGAAACTGGTATGAAGTACGAAGACGATAAATACTATCACGTTTACAACCGCGGCGCAAACAGGCAGGATGTTTTCCGGGGGCGAGGCGAATGCAGCTTGTTCCGGACAAAGCCGTGATACTCACGCACTGCCACACGGGCGGCCTCGCGACGGGCGGATACGGGACGGCGTTGGGAATAATCCGGGCGGCGCATGAAGCGGGAAAGAAAGTAATGGTGCTTGCCGATGAGACTCGCCCGCTGCTCCAGGGAGCGAGGCTGACCGCGTATGAGCTCCAGAAACTCGGGATGGATTTCAAACTGATAGTCGACAGCGCCTCGGGGATAGCGATGAAAAAATTCAAAGTCGATTTGGTTATCGTCGGTGCCGACAGGATCGCGGCCAACGGCGATACCGCGAACAAGATCGGGACGTACAATCTTTCCGTCCTCTGCAAGGAACACAAGATTCCTTTCTACATCGCCGCGCCGGCTTCGAGTTTTGATCTCTCGGCGAAGTCCGGTGAGGACATACCTATCGAGGAGCGAAATCCCGACGAGGTTACGCGCTTCAGGGACTGCCGCTCAGCACCGGAGAATATTTCAGTTTATGCACCGGCGTTCGACGTTTCGCCTGCTGAGAACATCGCGGCATTCATAACGGAGAAGGGGATTATTAGGAAGCCGTTCGTGGAGAATATAAGGAAGGTGATAGGGTAGGAGAGGAGTCCGACTGGCCGGACAGGGAGAGGCTGGAGGTGAGACTTCGAGAGTTCAGGGGAACAGCAGGAAGGCTGGAAAACGGCCAAGAGTTTCTGCGCCTCCCACCAACTAACCTGACACCGTCCTGTACAGAATTATCTGTATGACGGAATCCCGCAAGGCAGGACAAGGAGTGGCGCTACAAGCGCCACGAAGGGTCGATCCTCGACACGGAACCCTTCTGCCGCGAGGGGGTTGCACTCCCGAATCTACCTGAGGCGCCCCATCTACTTAATTATCCTCATCCTGATCGCCTCCGTTACTCCACCGCCGTCCATCACCGCCAGATACTCTCCGCTCGGACTCTCTCCGGCAAGCCAATTGACCTGATAGACGCCCGCCGGTTTGACGGTATCGATCAGCGTGGTGACAGTCACCCAGTCTTCATTCATGACCCTTAGTCGTACGTGCAATGGAGATCGGAGTGAGAACATAATCGTTGTGGCGCCTTCGAACGGGTTCGGATAATTCTGCGACAACAAGAACGGCACATTGCTCCCGTAGGGGAGCTCTTTGCCGTTCTGTACCGCCGCAATGATACGGTCTTTATCGGTGCAGGACATGTTGCTCAAGGCAAGCGCGCACAACGCGAGAATTATAAATGTTTTCATCTTCATATCTCCATGGAAAATGTACCGTCGAACTGCCATGTCGGTAAAATCGCCTGGACATATCGGGCGAAGTTGAGAGAGAAGAACCTCGTCCTTATCCCCGCTCCGAACGTGAAGAAGGAACTCTCACCGGAGGCTGTTCCCTGGAAATAGCCGGCACGCAGCGCGAGCACGCGAAAAACCGTGAGCTCCGAACCGTAGTGCAGGTAGGACAATCCTCCGCCGTCGTACAATCGCTTCTCCGCGTCTATGCCCAGCATCAAACCGGCAATGTCGGATTGGAGCGGATAGTAACTGGCACCGACAAGGAGAGTGGTCGGTGGATAATCAGAACGCGAAGGATCGATGTACTTGATCTTCCCGCCGAAATTCAAAAGCGATGCACCTATCGAAATTCCGCGTTGAGAAGGCACTGCGGTCCATGCCCACAATGGTGAGCCGAAACTTAAACCCGGAATGGTCAAAGTTCCTTCGGGTAGAAGGGAAGAAGCCATGATGCCGATGTCGAAAAGTATCGCGGATGATTTCCCGTTTCCGCTAACCTCGAGTGGCCCGTAATCTGCGATCGTCGTCTCGAGTAGGCTGACCGACGCCCCTACGCCGATGTGCGGTGACGCGCGGTATGCGACGGATATCTTCCCCTGCCAATCGAACGGCGCGTCCAGACCGAGAACAAGCGGTCCGCTGGAATTCGTCATCGCCTCGTTCCCTTTCCAGTAAAGGTTTGTGCTGACGCCAACCGCGAACAAGTCTTTGACATTGAACGATGCCCCGACGAACGAGTATGCATCGCCCAGGAAGAGGGGGAGCGGGTGATCGAACGAGCCGGCAGCGGTTATAGTGGGAGAGAAAGCAAGTCCGGCAGGATTGAAATATTCCGAGTAAGCATTCTCGAAATTTGACACGCCTATTCCTCCCATTGCGCTGGACACCGCGCCCGGCCGGTAGTACATGAAAGCCGCGGTCGATTTTTGAGCGAAGGCAGGAAGCTGGATAAGCATGACGGCCGCCATTATGAATGAGGCGCTGCCCTTGATACGCATAAGAACCCTCTTGAATTTATTTCCACATTAAAGCATGACTGTTGCCGAGGGGGAAGATTCTTGAACGAATTTAAATGTGGGTAAGAAGAAAAGCAATTGCACGGAGCGACTCGTAGGTCCGGGCCGGAGGCTCATGCTTGTATGGCTCAGTGGCGATCTCCAACATGAAAGCTCCGTCCACGGTCCCCGTCCCATGGCTTCAGTGACCTTATGAAGGTAACTCCGGAACGGCCCGGTAATCTTCGCAAGGTGGGGCCGTTTCCCCACATGTCGCGTTCCTATTTCGGGCCTACGGTGTTAAATTATCACGTCGGAGAGTTGTTGAGTCTTGAAAATCCGTCACGTGCGGAAGTCGGCAACCTTGCGAAGGTAACTCGGGAAGAGCTTAGGTACCTTCGCAAGGTGACGCAGAAACTGGTATGAAGTACGAAGACGATAAATACTATCACGTTTACAACCGCGGCGCAAACAGGCAGGATATTTTCCGTGGACGGGGCGATTACGGATTATGCCTGCATTTATTCAGGAAATATCTTTCACAATACCGCGTTTCAATCATGGCGTATTGCCTTATGCCCAACCACTACCATCTGCTTCTCCGTCAGAATGATGGCGGGTCGATCTCACGATTCCTTCAAACGGTCTTCAATGCCTACACTCAGGCGATAAACGTGTCCACAGGCCACAGCGGGACTCTCTTTCAGGGAAGAGCAAAAGGTCTCGAAATTACGTCCGACGAATATGCCGCCCGGTTGGCGAGATACATTCACTACAACCCTGTCGCTGCCGGTATGGTTCTCAAGCCGGAAG
>JAJYJD010000339.1 GCA_021789755.1 Bacteroidota bacterium | reverse complement strand
CTCGGAATTCAGTTCTGCCGCATGTTTTGCGTAGTTTCTCCCAAGACAAAATATCTTCGGGACGATGATGTCTTCTCCGCCGGGGGCGGATCCGCTTCGGGCGGACTCGGACTCTTTCAGGTGAACGGTCTTCATCATGTGAATATAAAGGGAGGTGTATTCTTATTCAAGAATGTCAGGCCTTATGAAATCCACCGGGCCCCATCGATAACCCGGATCGCCATCAGTGATCGCTTATCGAAACGATCGGAGAAAAAGTGCCGGTGTTCCATTTAATCCCGGCTTGTTTACACTCAGGCTTGAGCAGCTCCCAATTCTTTCTTGTAGCATCTCCGCCTTTTGTGCTGTCGTCTGTCGAAGAACTTCCACTGAGCCTGGACTTTCGCATTGCCTTCCAGCTCCCTGTTCGTCTCGACCCTCTCGATTTTGTTGTTTACAAATACCTTGGCGACTTCGTTGATCAGGATGGCGTTAACACCTTTGTTCTGCATATCAGGACGGACTGCGGTGAGGTATAGGTCCGCGTCTTTGTTGTTCTTCATCGCCCGGAGGACCGGGATAAAACCGAACGGAAAGAGTCGTCCCCTGTTCTTCTGGAAAGCTTTCGACAAAGAGGGCATCGTAATTCCAAACGCGGCCACTCTGCCGTTGCTGTCCAGCACCACGGGGACATATTCCGGGAGGATGAAGCCGAAATACTGCTTTACATACATATCGATCTGTCTGTCGGATAATTCAACGAATCCATACAGATCTTTGTAAGCATCGTTGAGGACATTAAAGATCTCCTTTGCATAAGGGAGGAGTTCTTTGGCCTTTTTCACTTTGAGTACTTTAAGGTTATATCTTCTCGCGGCTATTTCCGCCACTCTCTCTACTTCGGGATTTAACTCCTTGGGCGCATTAACCTGATATTCAACCCAGTCGGCATCCTTGATGTAGCCTGCATTCTCGATGTGTTTCGAGTAATAAGGATAATTATACAGAGCGCCCAGCGTGCTCACTTCGTTGAACCCTTCAACGAGGACCCCTTCTCCGTCCATGTCGGTGAATCCCAACGGACCGTGCACGGAATTCATGCCGTTTTGAGCAGCCCATTTTTCAACTTCTCCGAGAAGTGAGGATGAGACTTCATTGTCGTCGACAAAATCAAACCAGCCGAACCTCGCCGCCTTTGAGTGCCATTTCTCGTTGCCCTTCTTATTGATTATCCCTGCAATTCTCCCGACTATTTTACCTTTGTCGTGTGCAAGCCAGTAAGCCGCATCACAAAATTCGAAGGCAGGATTCTTGTCCCACCTCAGGGATTTCAGTTCGTCGCCCCGGGGAGGCGGGACCCAGTATTCGTTTCCCTCGTACAATGAGTATTGAAAATTGAGAAAGTGTTTTAGCCCGCGAGCCGACTCCACTCGTTCGATTAGCATTCCAACAGCCGTCCTTTCACTCGAGCCATTTGGTTACGAAGGTTCTTTGACTGAAGTTAACAGGTTTCAATTCAAAATTCCTGACACGGAAAGGAGAAGAACGGACACATCTCTCAGATCCCGTCATCTCCCGGCCAATGAGGTCCTGTTTCATGCATGGTCTCGATCTAAACTGCGAACGGGCGTCCCTTTTATTCCTTCGCCCTCATCGAATCCCAGAGTGCATAACAGCAGAGGAGAACGAACATTACCAGTCCGACCAACTCGCCGTTTGTGGATTCCGCCCATCTCGCGTCGAACCAGCCGGCATAGCCGAACGGCCACTGCAGGTCGATGAATTTCAGGAATGCATTGACCACACCGAGGAGGGCGCCGCCGGCGATGAAGCCTGAAGCGATGAGTGTCCCGCGATGGAGCCTGGCGTCGTTGAGTTTCTCGTTCTTACTTCTGGTCGAAACGAACCAGGCGATCGCGCCGCCGACAAGAAGAGGCGTGTTCAATTCCTGCGGAATATACATTCCGAGGGCAAACGCAAGAGGGGGGACTTTCAGTACGACGAGTAGCAATGCTATGACACCGCCGACGATGTACAACAACCACGGCGTCTGCGCGTTGGACATCAGGGGCTTGATGACTGCGGCCATCGCGTTTGCCTGCGGGGCGACCAGTCCCTGCTGGCCGGTGAAACCGTACGCCTTGTTCAGGACAAGAATTACTCCGCCGACCGTCGCTGCCGACACGAGCACACCCAGGAACTTCCATGTTTCCTGCTTCTTAGGCGTTGAACCGAGCCAGTAACCTATCTTCAGATCGGTTATAAATGAACCGGCCACGGAGAGAGCGGTGCAAACCACCCCACCGATTATCATAGCGCTCAGCATTCCCGAGTTACCGGTAAGACCTATTTGGACAAGCACAACGGAAGAAAGGATGAGCGTCATCAGGGTCATCCCCGAGACGGGGTTCGTCCCCACGATGGCTATCGCGTTCGCCGCGACCGTGGTGAATAGGAACGAAATTATAATAACGACCAGCAAAGCCACAACCGCCTGAAAAAGCGACGGCACGACGCCGACGGCAAAGAACGCGAAGACGGCTACGGCTGTCAGCAGGATCAGCAGAACGATCCAGAGCATCTTGATATCAGCCTGGGTCCGGACCGCGTCGTGTCCTTCACCCGATTTGCGATGGGCTATTTCATTGTATGCGAGCTTGAAAGCGCCTGCGATGATCTTGGATGAGCGGACGACTCCGATTATGCCGGCCATAGCGATCCCGCCGATGCCGATCTGCCTGACATAATTCTGGAAAATATCTCCGGGACTCATCTGAGAGATCAGCATGGTGACTCCTGCTCCCAGCGGAGTCGTGAGGTGCCGCCCGATTTCGTGGACGAGTGGAACAAGTACGAACCACGACAGGAACGAGCCGGCAACAATGATCGCGGAGTATCTCAATCCTATGATATACCCCAGGCCGAGTATCATCGCCGAGACATCTATTTTCAGAACCATCTTGAACTTGTCGGACAGAGCTTGTCCCCACGAGAATATGCGGGAAGTCACTACTTCCGACCATAAGCCGAACGCACTGAATGTGAAGTCGAACGCGCCGCCGATAAGGCCGCTCAGCACCAGCACCAGAGCCGCCTTTCCGCCTTTCTCTCCGGTGACCAGGATCTCGGTAGTGGCGGTCCCTTCAGGAAACGGAAGCTTGCCGTGCATATCTTTCACAAAATATTTTCTGAACGGTATGAGGAATAGTATGCCGATGAACCCGCCCAGCGCCGATGCGATAAACATGTGAAAGTAACTGGCA
>JAJYJD010000054.1 GCA_021789755.1 Bacteroidota bacterium | reverse complement strand
GGTACTCGGTGCCTCGGTATCGGGAATAACGTATTTGCTTTCCAGAGAACTGATTGCGCTGGTTCTGATCGGCAACTTGGTTGCCTGGCCTTTGGCTTACTATTTCATGAACAGGTGGCTTCAGACATTCGCGTACAGGATCGACTTGAGCTTGTGGGTATTTCTCTTTGCTGCGATAGTGGCAGTTCTGATAGCGGCGGCTACCACGAGCTACCAGGCGATTAAAGCAGCGACCGCAAACCCGGTTGAGAGCCTGCGCTATGAATAACCCGGGGAAGGAGAGAGGATACGGATGAAAGGGAGAACGGAACATGGAAAACGGAACAAGGAGAATGGAATATGCAGCATGGAAGCTGGCAATGCCGTGCTCCGTTCTGCGTGCTGCGTTCTCCTTTCTCCTGTGTCCTAAAAATATTTGGAGTTAGAACATGCTGAAGAACTACCTTAAGATCGCTTTCCGAAACATCCTTCGGAACAAGGTCTATTCATTTATCAACATCGTTGGGCTTTCCATCGGCATCGCAAGCTGTCTCGTCATTCTTTTGTACGTTCGGTATGAGTTCAGCTTCGACAGATTTAACAAGAACTATGATCGTATCTACCGGACTGCAAGCGGGATAAGTTTCTCCGGTAAGACCATAAGAGCGGCGGTTTCTTCGGATAAGCTTGGCCCTGCGTTGAAAGAGGATGTCCCCGGTGTTGAGAACTACACTAGGATATTTGACTTGGGGATGATTGCCAGGCAGCTGGTCAGATTTCAAGACAGGTCCTTTTACACACGCAGGTTTATGTTTGTAGATTCCAGTTTTTTCTCTGTCTTCAGTTACAAACTGGTCGAAGGAAATTCATCGTCAGCCCTCTCAGCTCCGTATTCAATCGTCATTACAAAGTCCGCGGCATTGGAATACTTTGGTGATCGAGATCCGGTTGGTCAGGCGGTGCAGTTGGAGCAGGGAGACACGACTCTTAATTTCACTGTCACCGGGGTTGCAGCCGACCCTCCGTTAAATTCGAGTCTCCGGTTTCAATTTCTGGGCTCCTTTAGCACTCTCTATACCAATTGGTGGGCACAAGATATTACAATCGGGAAGTGGGGTACAATCAGTTACTATACATTTATTTTGTTGTCTCATAACCAATCTGTAGGAAGAGTTAGAAAAGAGTTAGCGTCATTTACCGCACAACACTTGAAGGAAAATCCTGAGCTTGAAGGGATGAACGTGTCTGTCATACTCCAGCCTTTGAAAGATATACATCTGAAGTCACGTCTGGACTATGATTTCTCTTCCAACATGAACATCCAAACACTCTATATCCTTTCTCTGATTGCGTTGTTTCTCCTGTTTCTGGCGTGTGTAAACTTCATGAATCTTTCAACGGCTAAATATGTCAAGCGTTCGAAGGAAATAAGTGTTAGAAAAGTACTGGGGGTAGAACGGGCTCAATTGATATCGCAATTTCTCGGGGAATCTCTGATTACGAGCCTCTTGGCGACCGTGCTCGGCCTTGTTTTGGTCGAACTTCTCGCACCATACGCGAAAGCTCTCACCGGAGTCGAGCTTAGCCTGCATGAGTTAAGCGGTGGTGTTATTGGAATAGGTTTCGTTGCCGCGACCGTAGTTACGGGGCTCCTTGCCGGTATCTACCCTGCACTATTTCTTTCTTCCATGGAGCCGCTATCGATGTTTAAGAGGACGATAAAGTCCGTGAATTTTGGGGACGCTGTCCGCAAGTTTCTCGTAGTTTTTCAGTTTACAATTTCGATTGCGTTGATTGTTTGCGCGACAGTGGTAGAGAATCAAATGGGCTACATCCAGAATTCGAACCTTGGATTTAATAAAAACAACCTGGTTGTCATCGGTTTGTGCCGGCCCCTGTGGCGAGCTGACGAGATGAGCAGGTTTGATACTTATCGCACGGAAATATCCAGGAATCCAAATGTAATCTCGTCGACAGCTTCTTATGGCTATCCGGGGGGAATCTTCATGAAGAGTAGTTTCCAAACCACAGGCAAAGACTCGAAATCATTGGTTATGAATTGGGTACCGACTGATTCCGACTACATAAACGTTCTTGGCTTACACATGAAATCTGGTGTGCCTTTTTCAGAGTCGCATACTCAGTATGGGATCATCATCAATGAAAGCGCTCAACGCGAGCTGGGACTTAAAGATCCCGTCGGTCAGGAACTGGTGACGCATAATGGCCTGGGCAATTGCAAGATAGTGGGTGTCGTCAGAGATTTTAATTATCAATCTCTCCGAAGTAAGATTGACCCGTTGGTAATTTTTGATGGCAGGCAAAGTCAGTATCAATTCCTGATTTGCAGGATTGCTCCCCGGAATTATCAAGCGACTTTGAATTTCTTGAGGGCAAAATGGGATGAGATTTATCCCGGGTATCCTTTCGACTATTCCTTCCTTGATGCCGACCTTGCGAGGCTTTACGTCAATGATGGAAGGTTCGGCGCCGCGGTAAACGGGTTCGCGGGTTTGGCCATCTTCATTGCCTGTCTTGGATTGTTCGGGCTTGCGTCATTCGGTGTGCAAGAGCGGACCAAAGAGATCGGAATTAGAAAGGTCTTGGGCGCATCGGTGACCGGTATAGTCAAACTGCTGTCAGGAGAATTCGTGAAACTCGTTCTGCTAGCTAATCTCATCGCCTGGCCGTTAGCCTACTTCTTTATGACGACGTGGCTGGAGGGCTTTGCATACAGAACCGCAGTTGGAATTTGGATATTTGTCATGGCGGGCGCAATTGCTATGGTGGTGGCGCTTATGACTGTGGCTGCGCATGCGATAAAGGCGGCGACGGCAAATCCGGTTGAATCTCTGAGGTATCAATGAAAGGAGTGAAATGCCGTGAAACGGCATTGAAGCACTTCGATATGAGTAATATGGAAGTGCTGAGATCCCGCCTTCGCGGGATCGAGAGTCTGCGATATGAGTAAACGGGCAAAGGGCATGGCGCATGGCGCATAGTGCACTGGGTAGTGCAAGTTGTGTTTTGCGCTCTGCCCTATGTTCTATGCACACAGAATATGGGAGTAAGTAATGCTTAGAAACTATCTGAAGGTCGCACTGCGCAACCTGACAAAACGTAGGGTTTATTCGCTCATCAATATCGTCGGCCTCTCGATTGGTCTTACCGTCGTCCTTCTGATCGCTCTTACCATCAAGTTCGAGCATAGCTTCAATTCATTTAACAAGAAAGAGAACAGGATCTACCGTGTCGGACTGAAGCTCAAGGCACATGGGAAAATCATGGAAGATTCTCCCTTGTTTGTCGCTGCACTCGGCCCGGCGATGCTGAAAGATATGCCCGAAGTGGAGAACTATGTCAGGATCGCGACACCCCGCACGCTTTACTTCACCTACGGCGAACATTCATTCAAAGTTGAAAATGCCACGTATGCCGATTCCAGCCTTTTCAATATCTTCTCGTTCAAGCTGATTGCCGGCGACAAGAACAGTGCTCTGACGGATCCCTACTCCCTGGTTCTTACGCAGGCCACGGCATCAAGGATCTTCGGAAACAATGACCCTGTGGGAAAAGTCGTGTCGGTCGGCAATCTTCCATACAAGGTCACCGGAGTTGTGAAAGACCCTCCGGCAAATTCGGATATCCGCTTCGATGCCGTAATCTCCTTCTCGACGCTTTACAACAGGCGGGATGTTTTCCTGGGCTGGGACGGCGGAGAACAGTATGTAACGTACGTGCTCCTGAACAAGAACGCTTCCATGGAGACCGTGAACGAGAAGTTCCCGTCCTTCCTGTGGTCATACATCAACAAGGCTTATTCGGTGGCAGGATGGAAGGAGGAAGCTGAGCTTGAGCCGCTGAGAGACATTCATCTCTATTACAATGCCGACTCCGCCGCGATCCGTGAGAACATGAACATTTACCTGGCAATTGCGATCTTCATCCTTCTTATTGCTTGTGCAAATTTCGTTAACCTTTCCACTGCGCGCGCGACAGGGAGGATGCAGGAAGTCGGAATGAGAAAAGTTCTCGGGGCAAAGAGGAAGTCGCTGGTTCTCCAGTTCCTCGCCGAATCGGTCATCACGTCTTTGTTTGCCTTGCTGCTGGCGGTTATGCTTGTCGAACTTCTAATGCCGTGGTACGACAGCCTCATCGGGAAACACCTCGTATTTTCCAGGCTCGTCGACGGACAGTTCGTCCTACTCCTCATTGCCGTTCTGGGGATGACCGGCCTGGTCGCGGGCCTGTACCCGGCTGTCTTTTTGTCGTCGTTTGCTCCCGTCGACACACTGAAAGGGAGCGGGAGGCGGAGGCAAAGGCACTTCCTCAGGAAGGCTCTTGTCGTACTTCAGTTTGCCATCTCCGTGGTCCTGATCGCTTCGACTTTAGTTATAAGCAATCAGCTCGCTTTCATGAGATCGAAGAATCTCGGCTTCGACAAGGGAAACATGCTTGTAGTTCCTCTGGTCAACGGCAACTTGAGAGCAAGATACCAGGCGTTCAAGACCGAGTTGAGAGGGATTCCGGGTGTACTGGATGCTGCGGTATCTTCTGAAGTTCCGCTTAATGGATTTACCAGCAACGGTTATCGGCCGCAGGGGTACACGTCTCCGATAGTCATCAACGTGGTTGACGTCGACGGCGATTTCATGAACACCTACGGGCTTTCTTTACTCAAAGGGAGAAGCTTTTCTGAACAAGTTGCCTCCGACAGGCAGGCGTACATTATAAACGAAGCGTTGGCGAAACGGCTGGGTTGGAATGACCCCGTCGGCAAAAGTATCGATAGAAACGGGAATCATACGGTGATAGGAGAGGTGAAGGATTTCAACTTCGCCTCGCTCTACTATCACGTAGAGCCCCTGATCATCACGAACAGTCCGGAGGGTGGCGGGTTCAGTTATGTATCGATCAAGCTCGGTCCCGGAAATCTGCCGAGGACGATGGCTGCGATCGGCGAAGTCTGGCGCGAGTTTGCCCCGATGGCTCCGTTCGAGTACCATTTCCTCGACGCGCAATTCGACCGGGTCTACAAGGCTGACATTACCTTTCATGAAGCGTTCGAGATCTTCAGCTCACTTGCAATATTCGTTGCTCTGCTCGGGCTTTTCGGTTTGGTTTCGTATTCAGTCGAGCTGAGAAGGAGAGAGATCGGGATAAGGAAAGTCCTTGGCTCTTCGGTGCCGGGTATATTGTCGTTGCTTTCGAAAGAGTATTTGAAATGGGTGGTGGCCGCAAACGTTTTCGGATGGCCCGTAGCATACTTTGTCATGCAGAAGTGGCTGACGAACTTCGCCTACAGGACGGGAATAGGAATCTGGGTGTTCGTTGTCTCCGCAGGATTAGTTCTGCTCGTTGCTGTGATCACAATAAGCGTGCGGGCACTCAAAGCCGCGACGGCAAATCCGGTGGAGGCATTACGATACGAGTAATGCCGACATCCCGCCTTGCGGGATTGAATCTCTGAGGTATGAATGAAAGGAGTGAAATGCCGTGAAACGGCATTGAAGCACTTCGATATGAGTAATATGGAAGTGCTGAGATCCCGCCTTCGCGGGATCGAGAGTGTGCGATATGAGTAACATGGCGAAGCGCACGGAGCCGAGAGTGAGGCGCGGAAACCGGCACACTGCGCGCCATGCTCTTTGCGTTGTGCCACAATTCTTGGGAGGAAGGACATGCTGAAGAATTATTTCAAAATCGCGGTAAGGAACATCCTGAGGAACAAACTCTACTCATTCATAAACATTGCCGGTCTTTCCGTCGGAATTGCGATTGCGATCGTGATCCTCCTGTTTGTTCAAAATGAATTGACATTCGATACATTCAACAAGAACAAAGACCGGATCTATCGTGCGATCATACACGAGAGAAGAAGCGGTGAAGATCACCCCTGTGCCGTGGGACCGTTGCCTTTGGGTCCTGCGTTGGTTTCTGAGTTTCCTGAGATCAAATCCGCGGTCAGAATCTTCTCGGGACTGGGAGCGATATCTCACGGCTCGGATACTTATAGTGAGATTATAAAATTCACCGACCCGAGCGTTTTTACCGTATTCTCTTACCCGCTCGTGCAAGGCAATCCGGCTACGGCTTTGGCTCAGCCGAATTCGGTCGTCCTGACTCAGCGTGAGGCAAGGAAGATTTTTGGTGACGAAAATCCACTCTCACAACCCTTGAAAATAAAATTGGGTGGCAAAACAGGGGAGTACTTGGTCACGGGCGTTGCTAAAGACGTTCCCGACAACTCAAGCATAGAGTTCAATGTCTTAATGCCTCTTACCAATTGGACATATTTTGGCACAGAACAAAATGATTGGGGAAACTTCAGCGGCTCGACCTTCATTCTTCTTTCGAAATCTGCGAAAATCAGCGACGTCCAAAGAGGAATAGGGACATTCATTGAAAAATATTTTGGCGGTCTTATATCCAGCTGGCAGACAAACGGATGGTTAGAAAGTTCGAGCAAGGCATTCGGGATAAGATTTGAACCTCTCTTGCGAGTGCACTTTTCAAGCGTTACGTTCTCAGACGAACGCAGAGGAGACCCCGTTTATTTCCATGTTCTTTCCATTATCGCGTTCATAATTGTGTCTATCGCCTGTATAAACTTCATCACTTTGTCATTAGGTAAATCAACGAGTCGAACGAAAGAGGTCGGCGTAAGAAAAGTGCTGGGTGCCGGACGAACTCACATAGCGAAACAATTCTGGGGTGAATCGATCATCCTCATCGCTGCATCCTTCCTTCTAAGCATTTTCATCGTCGAACTTTTGTTGCCGCTGTTCGACAGGTTGTTTGAAAGGCATTATAGTCTAGGGAGCATTATCTCCCCGAGTTTCCTGCTGGTCCTCGCCGGGCTTATCATGTTGGTGGGAATCCTTGCCGGAGCTTACCCTTCAATCTTACTGTCAAAATTCCAACCCGCCGAGGTATTGAAAGGGAAACAGATTGTTGGTAAGGGAAGTCTATTCTCGAAGTGGTTGGTTGTTTTGCAATTCGGGCTGGCAATATTTCTGATAATAGCGTCGTTAGTTGTCTGGCGACAGCTGAATTATGTTGAGACGAAAAACCTTGGGTATAACGGTGACCAGGTTATCGTCGTGCCGGTGGACTGGGACAAGGGTTCTCAGGAGATAGATCTCTTCAAGAATGAGCTGTCCGGTCATTCCGGTATAATCGAAATTACCGGTGCAAATGCAACATTTGGGAGCGGTTCGAGTGTGAAGTTGTTCGGCTACAACGGAAGAACACATGAAACCTACCTTTACCGCGTCGATCAAGATTACATTCGGACCTTGGGTCTTGATTTAGTAGAAGGGAGAAATTTCAGAACGGGTTCAAGCACCGATTCGACGGAGTCGGTAATTGTCAACGAAGCATTCATGAAAGACCTCGGATGGAAGATGCCGGCGGTCGGCAATCAGATACCTAGCTGGCGATGGAATCTTAACGAGTCCGTGACGCTGAGAATAATCGGCATTGTCAGAGATTACAACTTCTTATCCCTCCACGATAGCATCGGACCGGTGATGTTGACGATGGATCCGGATTGGGGCGAATCTGCGATGATGATCAAGATCAGTAAGACAGATATCCCTGCAACTGTCTCGTACATCAAGAAAGTTTATGGCAAGATCCTTCCTGACAAATGGTTCGACTTCTCATTTCTGGATAGGAACGTTCAGAAGCAGTATGACAACGACAGGAAGTGGGGCGAGATTGTCGGGATGTCTTCTCTTCTCGCGATTGTAATTTCATGTCTGGGGCTGTTCGGATTGACCACCCTTGCGGTTGCTTTGCGAACGAAGGAAGTGGGAATCAGAAAAGTACTGGGCGCTTCCGTCGACAGTATCTTCACGCTGTTGTCGAAGGACTCTCTGAAGTTAGTATTGATCGCCAACGTCGTAGCCTGGCCCGTAGGTTGGTATGCCGCGCATAAGTGGCTCCAGAGTTTTGCATACAGTACCAACCTGAGCCCATGGATTTTCTTGCTCGCTGCCGGTTTGGCTATTGCCATTTCTCTGCTAACGATTTTCTCCCGGACAATTAGAGCTGCGACGGCAAACCCGGTTGAGGCGCTACGCTACGAGTAGCGCCGAAATGCCGCCCCTGGCGGCATCGAGTCTTTACGATATGAGTAATATCGAAGTGCTGAGATCCCGCCTTGGCGGGATTGAATCTCTGAGGTACGAATGAAAGCAGTGAAATGCCTTGAAACGGCATGGAGGCATTACGACACGAGTAATGCCGACATCCGCCTCTGGCAGATTGAGAGTTTACGATATGAATAGTTTCAATCATGAATCATCATTGATCAATGATAATTGGAAATTGGAGGAAGTGGTATGCTGAAAAACTATCTCAAGATCGCTTTTAGAAATCTCGGACGTCACAAGACTTTTTCCTTCATCAACATTGCCGGTCTATCGATCAGTCTCGCGTTCGTTCTGTTGATAGCTGCATATGCTCAATTCGAAATGGGCATGAACAAGTTCAACAAGAACTATGACCGGATATACAAGGTCGGCGAGGGAGATACTCCGGCCCCGGTTGCGGAATTAATCAAATCCAACCTTCCACAAATAAAAGAAGCCACCAGGATACAAGGAGGGATAGGATTTACAACAATCAAGTACGGCGAGAAGGTCATGATAGTTAAGAATGTGATTTATTCCGATCCGGATTTCTTTAATGTCTTCACTTTCCCTGCAATCAAAGGAAATCCCCAAGCCGCACTTGCCCAGCCAATGTCGTTGGTTTTGACTGAAAGCGAAGCCGAAAGGATTTTCGGAAACGCTGACCCGATCGACAAAGTGGTGGAAATGAACAACGCCTATGATCTCACGGTAAGAGCAGTTATCGAGGACGTACCACAGAATTCTTCTTTGCAATTCGACGGGGTCATATCTTTTGCAAGCCTGAAGAGGATACAAGGGAGTCCAACTTTTAATCCATATGACTGGTATGAGATCAACTATGAAACTTATGTTTTGTTTCCGAGAGAATGCAACGGGGTGGAATTAGCGAGCCAGATAAAATCACTTGTATTGAAAAACATGCCACCTGCCGACAGGGGCTTCGTAAATCCAGAGGCCTATCCATTCAAAAATGTGTACTACAATGCAGAATTATCTAGTTTCAGCAGCCATGGCAGCATGGAGAGAGACTTCGCCTTGATTTCCATTGGAGCCCTCATCCTGCTTGTAGCGATGATTAACTATATCAACCTTTCGACTGCACGTGTTTCGACAAGAAACAAAGAGACCGGCGTTAGGAAAACCATCGGTGCTTCGCGGGCTTCGCTTATAATACAATTCCTGAGTGAGTCGGTGGTCATCAGTGTTGTCTCCATGATTGCTGCGGTTCTAATTGCCATGGTGCTCGTCGAACTGTTCCGTCAATTTATCGATTCCCGACTATCGTTGTTTCCAGATTTCATCCTTTTGAGAGCGATAGTGTTCCTGGCTTTTGCTATTGTGGTAGGTGTGCTATCAGGTATTTATCCAGCGTTCTTCCTGACGTCGTTCGAACCGAATTCCATTCTAAAAGGAGACATCCATCACGGACAAGGGAAGGCGTTTCTGCGGAAATCACTGATAGTCTTCCAGTTCGCAATCACGATAGTACTTCTTGCATCGACCATCGTAATCTACTCGCAGCTGGGGTACATGAAGAACAAGCCGCTCGGCTTTCAAAAGAACAACATCGTATACTTCTGGATCAACAAAGAGATCTATCAGCAGAGGGACGCTTTCAAGACGAAGATGCTAAGCTTGTCCTCTATCGAGGACTTTGCGTACTCGTATTCCGTGCCTGGATCGATGGGAATGCAATGGAGCGATTCTTTAGGCTATAAAGGAATGGGAATCCCTGTGATCTTTAATTCAGTACCGACGACGAGTGAATTCATTAGATTGATGGGAATGAAGATCATTGAAGGGAGAAATTTCATTCCTAATGATACGAACGATGTGAATAATGTAATTGTCAATCAGGCGTTTGCCCGAAAATATGGATTGCAGGAACCACTAAGCGCGGAATTCCCGGATTATGGAAAAGACAGAGGCAAGATAGTCGGTGTTGTAAAAGATTTTAACTTTCAATCTCTACGGTCGCCAGTTACGCCGTTAGCCTTTATCGATATGCCCGATTTAAGTTGGAATATAGGTTGTGGTGTAATCAAAATGAGATCGTCAAGCTACGCGGATATAAAATCCACGATTGATGGACTGACAGCTACCTGGAGGGAATTCTCACCGGATTTTCCTGTTCAGTATTATTTCCTTGACCAGGCACTTGCGAGGGAATACAGGTCCGATGATCAGTTCGAGACTGCGTTCTTCTGGTTCTCGCTCTTTGCAATCTTCATAACGTGTCTTGGATTGTTCGGCTTGACGGCATACACAGTGGAGCAGCGCACGAAAGAGATCAGCGTAAGAAAAATCCTCGGCGCGACGGTAACGGGAATTACGTTCATGCTTTCAAAGCAATTTGTGATGCTTCTGCTAATTTCGAACGTTATTGCGTGGCCTGTCGCCTATTATGTCACAAACCGCTGGCTCAGAGATTTTGCATACAGAATAGATTTTAGCCTCTGGATCTTCGTAATGTCCGCAGCCATAGCATTGGCAGTCGCTCTTTTAACTGTAAGCTTCCAGACAATCAAAGCCGCGACGGCAAATCCGGTGGAGGCGTTACGATACGAGTAATGCCGACATCCCGCCTTAGCTGGATTGAATCTCTCAGGTACGAGGGAGTTCAACTATCAATGAACAATGCTCATTGATCACTGGTCATTGAAAAATGGAGGAAGGGTATGCTTGAAAATTATATTAGGATAGCCTTCAGGAACCTGTTGAGGAACAAGACTTTCTCTGCCATCAATATTCTCGGCTTATCCATCGGCATCGCAAGCTGCCTGATGATCCTGTTATACGTTCAGCACGAGTTCAGTTTCGACAGATCCGGCAGGAACTATGAGCGTACCTTCAGGGTGGCACAAGACATTAGTTGGTCGGGGAAAAAAATGGGAATAGCAATCACGCCGGCCAGGCTCGGTCCCGCCTTGAAAGATAATCTTCCAGACATTGCTGAATACGAGCGAGTGTACGATCTAAATTTCCAGCGTGAAATTGTCGGGTACAAGGACAAGTCTTACTTTACGACACAATTTATCTTTGCCGATACAGGCTTTTTTAATTTCTTCGGATACCACCTTGCAGAAGGGGATGGAGGCCGGGCTCTAACAGCTCCCTACTCAGTGGTCATTACCAAGTCGATGGCAAAGAAATTCTTCGGCCCGGTGGATCCTATTGGCAAAATCATCCGGCTCACCAACTGGGATGAAACCTCCCAATTCACGGTTACTGGTGTTGCGGAAAACGCCCCGTCGAATTCCAGTCTTCAGTTTGAATTCATAGCATCATTCAGCACGCTATACGAGAGGTGGTGGAAGAATTGGTCCGGTGTTGATTACTGGGGAAGCAGCAATTTCTATACTTACGTCTCGTTGAACCCGCGGCAGTCGGTGAGGAGTCTCGAGTCAAAACTGCCGGCGCTTTTGAATAATCTCCCGGGGTACAGGGAAGAGACAGGCAAAATGCACTCTTCGTTATTCTTCCAGCCCATCAAAGACATTCATCTCTTTTCACATCTTGATTTTGATCTTCCGTCAGATGTGAATGCAGATGCGCTTTACATTCTTTCCGGGATCGCATTCTTCTTATTGCTAATCGCGTGTGTGAACTTCATGAACCTTTCCACTGCCCGATACATGAAGCGAACCAAAGAAATCGGTGTGAGAAAAGTGATGGGCGCCGGGCGCATTCAGTTGGCAAGGCAGTTCCTGGATGAATCTGTAATCATGAGTTTAATTGCAACAGCCGCGGCTATCGCTTTCGTTGAGATATTGCTTCCTTTTTCAAGGAACATAACCGGAGTCAGGCTTAGTCTGTCACAAATTCCGGAAACAGAGACGGCTGCGGCATTAATTGTAGTCGCTCTCGCCACCGGCATACTGGCGGGTTTTTATCCCGCAATCTTCCTCAGCTCCTTTGAGCCGATGTCAGTTTTGAAGAACTCTTTGATCTCTCGTGGTGGAGCAAGCTCGATCAGAAAGGGGCTTGTGATTTTCCAGTTCACGATCTCTATTGCGCTGATTATTTCTGCGCTTCTCGTGCAAAAGCAGCTGAAGTATGTTCAACACTACTACCCCGGCTTTGACAAGGATAACCTTGTCGTGATACCGTTATTTGCCCCTTTATTCAAGGGAGATGCTGTGAGCCGTTTTGAAGTATATCGCACTGAAATTGAAAAGGATCCTAATGTACTTGCAGTTGCCGGGGCCTCGGAGTATCCGGGGGATATGACGCAGAGAACAACTGTCCGTGTCGCGGGCACCGAAGCCGGGAAAATCTGGATGAACATTGTGGCAGTGGATTCAAATTACCTGGAGACGCTCGGGGTAAAGCTGGCAAGCGGTATGACTTTTTCGAAGTCTCATGTGCGGAGCGGGCTGATCATTAACAAAAGTGCACAGATAGCACTCGGCCTCAGAAATCCGATTGGGAAGGAGCTCATAACAGGTTGGAACGGAGTTCACGGACAGATTGTCGGGGTCGTCAATGATTTCAATTTTGAATCACTGCGCACGAAGGCCGGCCCAATAGCCCTGGTTGTTGACCCCGAACAGTTCAGGTGTCTGATTTGCAGGATAGCTCCGCACGGATACGCATCGACGCTGAAAGTCCTTGATGCCAAATGGAAATCTGTTTATCCCGAAGTCCCTTTCGATTATTCCTTCCTCGACGCAGATCTCGGTAGGCTTTATGTCAAAGAAGAGAGATTCGGTGGTCTGGCGAGTGTGTTTTCCGGATTGTCGATCTTCGTAGCGAGTCTCGGACTGTTCGGCCTTGCCTCATTTAGTGTAGAGCAGCGAACTAAAGAGCTGGGGATAAGAAAAGTGCTCGGCGCGGGCGTGCCAGGCATAATAAGCTTAGTGTTCAAAGAATATCTCAGCTTGATTGCATTTGCGAACCTGGTTGCCTGGCCGATTGCTTACTATTTTGCGGATAGATGGTTGCAGAATTTTGCGTACAGGACAAACATTAGTCTCTTGATCTTTGTGGCGTCAGGCGCACTGGCTCTTCTGATTGCACTGGTGACAGTGAGCTCTCATGCGATCAAGGCCGCGACGGCAAATCCGGTTGAATCTCTGAGGTATGAATGAAAGCAGTGAAATGCCGTGAAACGGCATCGAAGTGCGAAGATCCCGCCTTGCGGGATGGAAATCTTACAAAACGAGTAATGCCGACATCCGGCGAAGCCGGACGGGACTACTGAGGCGTGAATGAAAACAGGTGAACACCGGGAATCGGAGGTGGGAAGAACAGTGACTCTTTCGGCAGGTGTCTGTTATAGTTGCGGATGTCAGCGTGTGTCCCAGTGCGCGCCGATGATGGCCGCGATTGGTCTAAGCTTCTTTGCAATCGGATCGGGCTCCACACTGAAAGCCTCCAACGCCATAGCACCCAGAAGATATAATGAATCATTTGGACCGAATATCACCAGGGAAGGCAGAGTCTCTTTGAGTTCTGGTAAGGTTAGCAAGGCTGAGCCGAGAAGCCTGCGCTCGTGGCGACCGTCGGCTAAAACGATCTCCCTGGTCTGCAGTGGCTCAATCCCGATCTCTTTCAAGCGGTCTTCCGGTATGAATGTGTACGTTGATCCAGTGTCCACCCAAAATTCTTCTTCGAAGAACCGCTTCGGGTCCGCCGGATTGGCAACTCTGGCTTTGACTTTGAACATGCCCATTTTCTTCCCTCTCATTCCTTTACTCTCCGATATGAATTTACCTGCCACCACGAGAGTAATCAACTGCCTGGAAAGATGTCAGGGAATAGGAGAACCAAAATGGACGCCGGTCAACAAGCTGCGCTGAGTCTGTCGGACTCTGCGAGAAACCGGACGCCGGAGACGGAAGAAACAAGCGACTGGTCAACCGTCTCCGGTCTCCGAATAATTTGAGGAAATCACCATGCTAAAGAACTATCTGAAAATTGCCTTCAGAAACATCTTCCGCAACAAGGTCCACTCGTTCATAAATATATTCGGCCTGGCTCTCGGACTCGCGGCGGCGGTACTTATCGCACTTTGGGTCCAAAATGAGTTTAGCTACGACAAGTATAACGTGAATGCCGGCCGCATCTACAGGATTACATCTCATTGGGTCTACGGAAACGGCGACTATACCATGCCGTGGACCGCCGGTCCCCTCGCAAATGCCATAGGCCAACTGTCGCAAGTGAAGTGCGCGGTCCGTCTGAGCGTTCCTTTTAATGATGTAGTCCTGAGATATGGGAATAAGATGTTTAACGTGCATGATTTCTTCTATACGGACTCGACTTTCCCTGATGTCTTCTCCGTAAATTTCCTGCGGGGGAATCCGGCTACAGCGCTGAAAGCTCCATACTCGATTGTGCTTACCAAATCTGTTGCGGAACGACTCTTCTCGCGGACAGATCCTATAGGCAAAGCGCTGAGTGTCAGTGCCGATGTCAACCCGAAAGAGCAAGCCCATGACTATTTGGTCACCGGCGTTATCGGGAATTTTCCGAACGATTCGCATTTTCATCCGAAGTGCCTTGCGTCGTTTTCATCCGTTGAAAAATCGGATCCCTATCTGGACAACTGGTATTCCGTCGGCGTCTATACTTACTTTCTCCTTGCCCCGAGCGCTAAGGTCAAGTCAGTTCAGGAGCAATTAGCCGGGATCGTCAAGCGTTACATGCCCGGGGCTGAATCTGAAAAGTGGACGCTGGGACTTCAGGCGCTCACCGGCATACATCTACATTCGCATCTCGTCGGAGAAATAGAACCTAACGGAAGTATCCAGAGTGTGTTGATCTTCAGTGCCGTGGGGCTATTCGTCTTCTTAGTGTCCGTAATCAATTTCATCTCTCTTTCTATGGTAGGATTCTCGGACCGCGCAAAGGAGGTCGGTGTACGCAAGGTTGTCGGCGCCGGACGGAGGGAAGTGATGACTCAGCTCATTTCCGAGGGAATGGTACTGGCACTGATCGCAGCCGTGGTGTCCGTTTCGCTGGCTGAGCTTTTCCTCCCTTACTTTAATGAATTGACCGGCAAGTCGCTTTCGCTCAGCCTTCCCGACTTGGCAATTGCGGTAACGGCGATGTGCGCGGTGGGCATTGCGGCAGGGACATACCCGGCGCTCTTTCTCTCCTCATTCAAGCCGACTTCTATTCTCCGCAAGGAGCCTTTTCTAAAACCTTCCGGGGTGCCGCTGAGAAAAGCGCTGATTGTACTGCAGTTTGCCATTGCGGTTGGCATCATCGCGTCGACCATCGTTACAGGTGAACAGCTTAATTATCTGCAGAACCAGAATCTCGGATTCAATAAAGACCAGGTGCTCGTTATTCCGTTGCGTCACGCAGAGTTAATTCGGAGATATCCTGCTTTGCGGCAGGTATTTATGCAAGTCCCTGGTGTCGAAGATGCCTCCGGAGCCTCGGGGCAGCTTGGAAACACGAACTTCATCAGCAATATGTGGTATCAGGGAAAGCCATTGTTCCAGACGCGCTACCTTGCCGTGGACTACGGGTTCTTGAAGACAATGGACATAAGGCTCGTGTCGGGGAGACATTTCTCGTCAGGCATTCCATCTGACACGAGCAGCTCGATACTTGTCAACGAAGCAGCGGCAGTGAAACTCCAGGCCATGGGATTGCTCGACAAGGAGCTTTCGGTCGGCGGTGTGTACCGGAAAGCGAGAGTCATTGGGGTCTTGAAGAATTTCAATTACAGACCGTTGTATTTCCCAGTTCAGCCGCTCGTCGTCTTTCTTCAGCCGGCTGCATCAAGGTTTATGGTGGTGAAGCTGAACCATGGAAATATGACGAACACAATCAGTAAGCTTGAAAGCGCCTGGAAAAAAGTGGTTCCGGACTACCCGATTGACTGGAGATTTCAGGACAAGGCCTTTGATGAAGCGTACAGGTCCGATGCCGTCATGGCATCCATGTTTCAAATCGGTGCCTGCCTCTCGATCTTTATCAGCATCCTTGGCTTGTTTGGACTGGCAAGTTACGCTGTCGAGAAGCGCGTCAAGGAGGTGGGCATTCGAAAAGTACTCGGCGCATCTGAAGTCGATATTATAAGCCTGCTGACGAGAGAGTTTTTGATGCTCGTCGCGATGGGCGCTGTCATCGGCTGTCCCGTCGCATATTATTTCATGAACAGGTGGCT
>JAJYJD010000338.1 GCA_021789755.1 Bacteroidota bacterium | reverse complement strand
GGGACGGAACAAATAGAAACGGGGCCCTCGTGGCGAGCGGAGTCTACTTCTACAGAATCGTCGCGGGCAATTTTGTCCAGACCAGGAAGATGATGCTTCTGAAGTAAACTCCTCGCCTGCTTTTCGTTTCAGCTGAGACCGCTACAGAGGTTTCACATCGCTCTTCGGGTCGATATAGAACCGCAGGATTCTGACCTTGCAGTAGAACTCATCCTCATCGATCTTGAAATCCTTCGGATCGAAGTTGCTCAGCGTCATCGTTTGAAATTCCGTCGTCGGATGAATGAAGGTGAAATGGTCTTTCCCGGTAGTGACCTTTATCGGCATCCGGAAACCTTTCACGTCCGCATTCCATTTGTAGCGAATGTAAGTCGAGTCGCCCTTCATCGCCGCGACGGCAAAAAACTCCGGCGGCTTCGTATAACGCAAGTACTGGTCGAAGAAGTAATCGTAATTGGCGCCGGTTCTTTGATTGATATAATTAGTCACATCGTTCGCGTCGACGGTCTGATATGCGTACTTTTGTTGAAAACCCTTCAGGATTGAAAACCACAGCGTGTCGTTGTCGATGACATCACGCAGCGTGTTGAGGACAAGCTGCCCCTTGTCGTACATATCGCCGGAGCCTTCATGGTTCACGCCGTACGGACCGATGATCGGCTTATCGTTTCTGACGTTTTGCTTCTTGGCATTGATGTATTCGAGCGCCGCTTTGTGCCCCCAGTTGTATTCGACGTAAAGGGCTTCGGCGTATGCTCCGAAGCTTTCGTGTATCCACATATCCGCGAGGTCCTTCGATGTTACGCTGTTGCCCCACCACTCGTGCGCGCTTTCATGTATTATTATGAAATCGAACTTCAACCCGACGGCGGAGCTCGCCCTTCCCTCGTAACCGAGCCTGTAGTGATTTCCGTACGCCACGGCAGTCTGGTGCTCCATGCCGTTATGCGTAGACTCGATGAGCTTGTATCCATCCCGATAAAACGGGTATTTGCCGAAGTACTTCTCGTAACAGGCGAGCATCGTCTTCACTTCCATGAATTGCTTCTTCGCCTTTTGCAGGTTTTCCGGCATCACGTAATAGTCAAGAGTCAGTTTACTGCCGTCGCGGCTCGTGTAAACATCGCTGAAGTGCGCGTACCTTCCGATGTTCACCGTGACGTCGTAGTTGTTAATCGGATAGCTTATGAACCAATTGTATTGAGTGTGCCCGCCAGGGAGCTCGATTTTACTTCTCAGCCTCCCGTTCGAAATATCCTCGAGGTTGCTCGGAACGGTTACGCTGAGGAGCATACTGTCCGGCTCGTCGGATTGATGATCTTTGTTCGGCCACCATAAGCTCGCGCCGGTACCCTGGCAGGTAACCATTATCCACGGGTTTCCTTCCTTGTCTCTCTTCCATATGAAACCGCCATCCCACGGCGGGTTTTCGGCTACCTGCGGTGTACCCGAGTAGTAGAACACGATCTGATGCCCGGTTCCCTGTTGCAGCCGGCGGGGGACCACGATAAATACCGCACCGCACTCGCGGCTGTAGCTGAGACGCGTCCCGTCTTCGAAGAGAATGCTGTCGACATTCATGTTCGGGAAAAGATCAACCTGCATCTTATCGAAGGGATGTACGACGTTGAACCTGATAGTGTTCGATCCCCGAATCGAATGTGTCGACGTGTCGACTGCGATATCGAGATGATAATATGTAACATCATAGCAGGTTCGAGCCGGGGACAGGTATCCACGAAGGGAATCGGCTCTTGTGAACGGTCCCCAGTTGAAATGTGAAGGCTCCTGCGCCCAACCCGGTAATTGCAGGAAAAGTAGAATAAATGCGCTGAGCAGTAAGGTCCTTCTCATTGATGTCTCAATCCTTTCCTGATTTGAAATGATTCGCGGAACTTGTACCTCGACATTTTGCCTCCCGGCAAATCGGTTTGTCGAAACATCCGGCAACAGAACCCACAGGCCCCCATATCGTGTGCCCGTGTTAAATTAGCAATCCGGCGCTGCATTGCCAAACCGACACAAGAGCATCGTCCCAGTACACCAATAAATCGAGAGAAGATTTCCAGTATCCGGCTGGACCGACCGGTTTAGTTCGAATTACCTGCCGGGTCATGTGAACAAGCCGCAGTTATGAAGAGAAGACCCATCAAGAAGAAAGTCCCGCCACGATTTCTCAGGAAGCAACTCTCTGTCAACCGAGACCTTCCCTGCCAGATTACTTCATCTTTAATTTTGCGCAAAGATTAAGACTTAACCCGAAATCGGCGGGAAACAGAACACCTGCACAACATTTCGTTGTCGTTACCTTGGCAACATTTGTTCCTTCGATCTATCAGTTGAAGCCGATACCCACTTTCACGCCGAAGGAAATGTACAAATCCGCAAGGCCGTAGTGCCCCGTAGTCGGAACAAATTCGAGAAATCGCGGCATGAGGTAATAATGAGAGACAATTGGGAGCATTATTCTGATACCCGGCTCGACAAAGAAGATTTCACCCCACCTTTTGCTGACTCCCACAAATCCGGAAGTATAGTCAAGACGGGGTGTATGACTTCCCCATCCGCTATTGTCACCATGGACTTCCCCGATCTCAGCGCGGTAGTTGTCGAATATGACTCCAGCGTAAAGAGAGTAGAAATTAAAGGTACCGGAGGGATGCAAATAGCGAATACCTTCGTCCCCGCACACGCCGACACTCCCGCCAATAAAGAACGGGCGGATCCTGACTTCCGCGCCCGGGCCAGCTCCAGCTGTTAATGACCCGATGCCGCTCAGGTGAAGCCCGTAGATCTCCCCACTGAGGAATAGATCGCCTCCAATGAATGAAGGCCACCATTTGAAGTTAACGTAATTGGTGTCGATGAATTCGTAATGAGCTGTGTCGGTCTGAGAATCGTTTCCACGCCGTGGCAAATGCTCGGAGACTCCATTACCCAGAATAACCCCATACGGCGCCTTTCTCGTCCCGCTTTCACCAAGGAGTTCCGAGGCAGGAGTGCCTTTAATAAGGCTCGCGTTTGTACCGGTGCAACTTTTTGTCAGATCGAGCTGCGCACTTGCATTCGAAGCAAAAAGCACAAGAATTACAGTGACGCCAACAACCCCCTTCAGTGATTTATACCTCATAAAGTCTTTCCTTTCGCTGGTTATAATTCATGCCCTGAACAACAAAATATGAAGATCAATTCAAGCCGCCGTTCAATAGTTGTCCTGAAGCTGCCCGGTAGGCGTTCTTGACGTAAGCAACCAAAATAGTACTGCACCTTGTGTGCT
>JAJYJD010000053.1 GCA_021789755.1 Bacteroidota bacterium | reverse complement strand
CATGACGAATCCGACGGTAACAATGGGAAGCTGATGATTTTCCACCACGAAGATCTTGAAACCGTTGGCGTACTTCTTTTCAAAATGTTTCGGGAAGGATACTTTACCTGCCGGGCCGGGCTTAGGAGCACGCGTTCTGTCCGGCGAAGATTTTCTGGAAGCTTTCATATCTTTTTCATCGGGATTTTATGCGGTGCAATTTCTTCATCGTCGATAGACCGAAATTCTCGGTCATGCATGATCGGAGGGATAATATGTGATGACAACGCGGTTCTCCTTCACAAGGAGGTCCGAGGCAACGCCCCTCAATGATTCCCTGGTTACCGCAAGTTCCCGCCCGACTTCCGAGTTTATCATGCCGGCGTCATTGAATATGCTCTGATAATGTGCCAGGGCATCGGCCACACCGCTGTTGGCTGACAACCTGCCGGCATAAGAAAAGAGCGTGGAATTCCGAGACTTCTCAAACTCGTACGGCGTCACCATTGAACCCTTGATCTTCGCTATCTCTTCATCGAAAATCGCCAGAACTTCTTCTTCCGAATGTCCCGGGGCAACGAATGCAGAAAAAAGAAAAATCCCGGCCTTCTCCATTCCTTCTATAGACACTTCAAATTCTGAGACAGCCTGAATGTCATAAACGAGCCTCTTGTACAGACGGGAGCTGTTCCCGTCTGAAAGTATTTTCGCGACATTGCCCAGCTCGTAATACTCATGCGATCCCTCGGGCGGGACCTTATATGCCGCAAACACCGCCGGAGCCGGAACGTCTCCCTTGAGCGTATCGGTGACTTCGCCGTCGATCGGTCTGTCTTCGAATGCAAGTTGTCCGACGGGTTTGGGACCGGGAGGTATGTCCGAGAAGTATCTTCTCACGAGATTTTCCGCTTCGCCTTCGTTTATATTCCCGCTGAGCACTAAAACAGCGTTGTCCGGGACGTAATACCGTTCGTAGAATTCGCGGACGTCGTTCATGCCGGCAGCGTCCAGATCCTCCATCGAACCGATGACAGGCCAGTGATACTGACCCGCCGGAAAAACCAGCTGCTGGAGTCTCTCCATGGTATTTCCGTACGGCCGATTGTCGACCCTCCACCGCTTTTCTTCTTTGACGACTTCGCGCTGCGTGGAGAAAGCTTCTTCCGTCACGCCGAATTTCAGCATCCTGTCGCTCTCGAGCCACAGGGCAAGCGCAAGCTGGTTCGACGGAAGAACTTCATAGTAGTTTGTGACATCTTCCGTGGTGTACGCGTTATTGTATCCGCCTGCCAATGAGATGTAGCGATCGAACTCTCCTTTTTTGACGTGCTCCGAACCTTCGAACATAAGATGTTCAAACAAATGAGCGAAACCGGTCTTGCCCTTTTTCTCGTTCTTTGACCCGACATGGTAACAAACGTCGACCGCGACTACAGGCGCGGAGCTGTCCTTCCTCAGTATTACCGTCAAACCGTTCTCCAGTTTGAACTGAGTGAAAGTTACGTTCACCGTAACCCTGTTTCCTGCTTTTCCTGACCCGACCTTTGAACTATGGACATTTCGGTATTTCATACTATCGGCCTGCGCAATGCCGCCGGGCACGGGCATATGGAGATGTTTCCGATCATGCTTTCACGGTCTCTTCTTGTTTCTTAGGAAGATAATAAACAACCACCGAGTCCTCCGTATCAAGATACTTTTTCGCCACCTCTGAAATTTCGCTCTGTGAAACGCCGAGCAATCTCTGCAAATGGGTGTTCATCATTCCTGTGTTGCCGTAGAAAGTATGAAAGTGCGCCAGGTTGTCGGCCCGTCCCAGTGCCCTGGACAACTCCTTCACCCATCCGGATATTGCCTGGTTCCTCACCTTTTCAAGCTCACTCTTCTCAGGAAAACGGTCTGCCAGTCTTCGAAGTTCTTTCCTTATCTCAGTTTCAACCTCTTCAGCCATCCGGCCGGGAGAAACAACGGCGTTCACCATGAACACACCGGCATCCTCCAAATCCGGTTGCACTGCTTCTACCGATTGGGCAATTCTCTTATCATACACAAGTCTTCTGTACAGGCGTGAGCTTTTTCCCCTGGAGAGAATATCCGCCGCGAGATTCAGCGCCGGCGAGTCTTGCGAAGTCAACGCAGGAACTCTGAACGCTAGATACACTGCGGGAAGAGCCACGTTATCATAGACGATTTCTCTGATCCGTCCCTGTAACGGAGGGTCTGCGATCGCTTGAAGTTGAATTCCCGGACCGCTTCTGATTTCTCCGAAATACTTTTCCACCAACCGTCTCGCGACCGACGGCTGAAAACCACCCGCTATCGAGAGTACCGCGTTGTTAGGGGCATAGTACTTCTGAAAGAATAAGCGAGCATCATCGACAGACGCGGCATCCAGGTGCTCGGGATATCCGACGACCGGCCAATGATACGGGTGCATCTTGAACGCGAGAGAGAATATTTTCTCCCAGGCTGTCCCATATGGACGATTGTCGACCCGAAAACGTCTTTCCTCTTTCACGACCGCGCGCTGGTTGTTCAAATTATGAAGGTTGATCTCAAGACTCATCATGCGGTCCGACTCCAGCCACAGGGCAAGATCGAGCTGATTTGAAGGAACCGTCTCAAAATAGTTTGTCCTGTCCCAAGTCGTGGATCCATTGAAAATCCCTCCGGCCATTTCGACGTACTTCATGTGTTCAGCCTTGCCGACGTGTGCCGAGCCTTGGAACATCATATGCTCGAACAGGTGGGCAAATCCGGTCCGGCCGCGCTCTTCATTCTTGCTTCCGACGTGATACCATAAGTCCACGGCTGCGACCGGCGCATTCCTGTCGGGGCTCATGATTACATGAAGCCCGTTGTCCAGGTCGAACTCCGAGAACTTCATGGAGATCAGACCTGTCTCCATGAGACCTCAACTAAAGGGCTGGGTGGAAGTGTTTGGCGATAGTCCCGGGCGGAGCTTATAAAACTCCCTCCGTTCTCAACTCATTATCTTCCAGTAGACCTGCTTCTTAAGCTGGTCGATCCACTTCTGGTAGGCCTCATTCTGCTTCAGGGTGAGCGCCATTCTCTGCAGGCGGGCGTAGTCTTCATTCAAATTGATTTTGTGGGCCGGGATCCGGTCACGCAGATAGACGATATGGTATCCGTATGAATTGCCGACGCTTACTTTGACGGGATTGCTGATCTCGCCGACTTTCAAAGTATCGACTGTCTTCATGAACGACGGCTCAAGCTGGTCCAGCGAAACGGTGCCAAGGTCGCCGCCGAGGTCGCGAGTATCCTTGTCTTCTGAAAATTCACGGGCTAACACGGCAAAACTCTCGCCGCGTATGGCCCGCTCCCGAAGCGTGTCCAGAACCGCGATAACAGAGTCGTCATCGGAAGCCAGATGGGGAATTGTGATCAGGATATGCCTCGCGTGAACGAGATCGCCGCGACGTTCCAGCAGCTGGATTATATGAAAGCCAAATTGGGTTTCTACTATCCCGGATATTTCGCCGGGCTTGAGAGCGTAGACTGCATGTTCAAACTCCGGGACGAACTGCCCGCGCTTTGCCCATCCGAGGTCACCGCCGTCCGATGCGCTTCCGGGATCCTGCGAGTACTTCTTGGCAAGCTCAGCAAAGTTTGCTCCGTGTTTGAGAGAGTCGAGCAGCGCCTCCGCCTTTGCATAGGCCTCTTCCCTCGCCTTACTGCTCGGCTTCGGGATCATGAAAATGTGACTCAGCGTGACTTCTTCGGGCACCTGTTGAAGGCTGTCCTTATACTCTTCGTAGAAATTACGGACTTCGATCGGAGACACTTTCAAATCGCCGAACTTGTCCTGCTTCTCCTTTTCAATAATGAGCTGCTTCCGCATATCGTCTCTGAACTCGTTCCTGATCTTGCTTATCGACATGCCATAGACTTCTTCGACTTTCTCCTGGCTGCCGAGCTGCTTGACGAGGTTCTGGATACGGCTGTCCAGCTGTCTATTCACCTCGTCGTCGCTTACCGTGACGCTGTCCAGAATAGCCTGGGCCAGAATCAGTTTGTCGTCTATCATCGCCTCGAGTACCCTTTCACGAAGCGCAGGGTCGTCAGGATTGATTTTATTCTGATACGCGGCCAACTGGACCTGATAATCGAGCTCCGATTTCAGGATAATCTCGTTCCCCACCACAGCAACTATTTTGTCGAGGACCGGCTTGGTTTGGGCGCACGCTGCGCCCGCGATCAAAGCCAACATCACCATTATTTCACATGCTCTTCTCAATCCAATCACTCCTGACTGCTTGTGTCTCTTATAGCAACACTCGGGTCTATCTCAAAATTTCCCGCCCGGCGAAGGGAATCGACCAGCGCGCGGTACATTTTCTGCCTTCTCTCGATCGTCAATCTTTGTCTTATCCTTTCTGAAACATAGCTCAAAGGGAGCCGGTCACCCGGCTTGATCTTCGCGATCACCTGCACAATGTAACTCAAGCTGTCCACCTGAATCGGAAAGGATACTCTTCCCGGCTCAATCGACTGGATTACGTTCCAGACCGCGCTGTTGCTGTTCGATGCAACCAGGTGAACCGAATCCTTCGCATCCATTATCGCGTAAGTAGGTATATCGCTGAACACGGTCGACCATCCGGTTCCCGAGATAAGCGCGTTCCGAAAGGAGACAGCGATGCTGCGCTTATCGAACGCGGCGTAATTCACAAAGGCGATGTCCTCCGTGGCGAGGAATTCGTCCCGGTGAGCATCGTAGAAAGCTGAGATCTCTGCGGGCGGCAGGTCGAGCGGCCGATCATAAATTTTCTTATTGAGAAGCATTGTGATCGCCAGCTGCGTGGAGAATTCCTTCACCCGCTCGTCAAACTCCCGCGAATTGTCGAGACGAAGCTTCTGTGCTGCGTCAAAAAGCAACTGCTCGTCCACCCAATGAGACACATAATTGCGAACCGCATATGCCGAGGATGTGTCCACGTGAGACGCTACGCTGCTCATGTAGAGGTCGTTCCTGTTCACAGACGCCAGAAACTTCCCCTGCTTCTCCTTCTTCGAACAGCCGGCCAGTAGAATCACCAGGAGAGCCGGCAGACAGATTTTGTAAAGCCTATTCCCTGGCCAGAAGCGCATGGAAAGTCTTTTCATGTATCTTCACGCCAAATTCGTCCCGAAGGTTCCGCAGCCATTCATCCTGTAATTTCTTGGATTCGTATTCCTGGTAGTTGGAAGAGACCTCGGCGCGTGCCTCTTCAAAAGTTTTCGGCTGGGGCGGTACAAAGTCGTTGACCCTTATTATCGAGAATCCATTTTCGAACCGGACCGGATCGCTGAATTCTCCGGTTTTCATGCCGAAGGCCATAATCGCCAATGCATTTGACGAATCGGCGAACAAACCCCAGTGACCGTTCTTCTCCTTCAAATTTATGTCGGTGTCGAACCGGGAAGCAAGCGTGTCAAAATCAGTTCCTCGTTCGAGCAATCCGTGCAGGCTGTCGGCAAGAGCGACTGTACCTACCTCTATCCTGCTTAAGTCTGCCCGTCGAGGCCACACGTACTGTCCCGCATGACTCTCGAAGTATGGCTTCAGCACACTGTCGCTAGTCGCCACTTTGCTCCATACCTTGTCCTGTTCAATCTGGTAGATCAGGATGCCGTTTTCGTATTCTCTTATGAGCGAATCGAATTGGGCATACGTCGGCGCCTTCTTGACAGCGTAGTGAGTGAGGAGCATGTTCTTGGCCGTTTCCGCGACCACCCTTTCGATGTTTGCGCGAGTCGGGGGCAAGGGGGCTAGCTGCTCGTTCGTCTTCGCCGTCCAAACCACCGTGTCTACCGTCGCAGAATCGTTGTCGAAAGTAAACATCGGTTCATCCAATTCAGTGGCAGTCAGGAGAGAATCGAAATCGGTCTGCGAAAATGATTTTGCAGAATCAATCTTGTCGTAGAACATTCCGACAGTCCGCTCGTTTTCCCTATACGCATACCGGCTTTTCAGCCGATCAATGAATCTTTCAAGATCCAGCTTGTAACCGCCGCTGAGATATGTGGACCTCAATCTCTCCCGATCCTCATTGTACGGGGGGACATCCTTTACTCCTGTGAGCTTGATGATGTGGTATCCGAACTGAGTTCTGACCGGCCCCGTGACCTCGCCGACTTTCAGATTGAAGGCAGCTTCTTCGAACGGACGCACCATCATACCGCGCGAAAAATAGCCGAGGTCCCCTCCTCTCATACCTGACACGGTGTCTGCAGAATTATCCCGTGCAAGCGTGGCAAAATCAATGCCTTTCTTTGCGGAGTCCAGGATAGCCACAGCTTTATTGTATGCTTCAAGCGTATCACTCGGAGAATTCCCGTTTATCCTGATCAGTATGTGACTGGCGCGGATGCTTTCGTATCGCGGCCTTCTGTCGGTCAGCTTCAGGACAAGATAACCGAACGCCGTCCGGATCGGATAAGACCCGACTTCGCCTGGTTTAAGGGAATACAGCAAGTCCTCAAACTCTTCGCCTCCGACATACTGCAGAAAACTTCCGGCAGTCACATAGTATGTATCTCCTCCACGATAGATGTGTATCAACGAGTCGAGAGGAGCACCGGCTTTGAGTGCCCTGATAACACCCATTGCTTCATCGTATGCTTTCAGCGTATCGCCCGCGGGAAAAGCAGAGTCGGGTTTGATCTGGATAAATACCTGCTCGGCACGGACCTCGAATTTTCTCCTCTCATAAATCTTTCGCACCATCGGGTCGGTAATCTCATGCTCCAAAACATAAGCAACCGCAAGCTGGTCCTCATAACTCTTCATTTCCGTGCTCACCGCAGGATTGTCACTCAGATGTTCCTTCTGAGCGTCCAGGAGTTTAAGGTTATAATTCACCAGCAATTTCAGGAAATTATCCTTGTTAGCGACCGAATTACTGGTGTCGGCGGTCGGGAGAGCGTTCCTGGCAAACTGCTGCTTGAACTCGCCATATGTGATCTGTTTGTCACCTACAGTTGCGATGACTTTATTGTCCACATTCATATTCGCCGCACATCCGGCAACGATTATGCTCAACGTAAACGAGTACGCAAAAAGTCTAAACGACATTCGGGAAACCTCCATTTATTATGACACGCAAATGAAATCTTAAATAACCATTGCCTGAAAATCAAGGTAAGCCGCAAAGTCACCATAGCTTAGAGGACGAACGGGAGAGTGTTAAGTCAGCGACAAAAATTCTCAGCTGGTTCATCCCGGCACTCGTTAAAATCTTTACTGACGGGGAAGAAAATTACAGCCGCACCAAGATTGCAATTTGTTTTTTGGTTCTTTAATTTGAGTTCGGCTTTTGTCTGGGGATTTGTGCAAGTAGATTCTGCTATTTGATTACTAAATGAAAACAAATACAGCATGGTTGCTCTTTTAATCGGTCTGCTTATCGGGATAATAATATCTATCCCTATCGGGCCAATTAATGTCACCGTAATATCGAAGGGTTTCAAACAGGGCTTTGGAAGCGCATTCGCAGTGGGGCTGGGCGCTTCAATTATGGATTTCTTCTATTGCGCGGCCACGATGGTCGGTCTTTCCGCGATCGTCCATAAAATCGAGGTCAATGTAATTTTCCAGGTCATAGGCTTTCTGCTTCTCTTATACCTTGGGATAAGAGATATCACCACAAAAGTGGAGGTCTTCCGCTACGAGAACTACGTGCCGCAAAACGGAAGATTCCACAGCGCTTTTCTGGTGGGCGTGTTCATGTATATTTCGAATCCTACCCTCGTCGCTTTCTGGATAACTCTGAGCGGTGTAATCCAGTCCTCCGGAACCATCATAACGGGAATCACTCAGGGTGCGCTCTTTGCGCTGGGCGTCGGATCGGGAACGGCCCTTTGGTACTATTCCCTTCTCAAGGCGATATTCTGGAAGCGCGATTCGTTCAAGGCTGAGACTCTTACGCTGCTTTCAAGAATTTCCGGTTACATTATGTTGGCATTCAGTGCTTATATTGGTTATGAGTTGCTGAATCATTTTCTACGACATGGCATACGATGATTTTTTTGGATAATACTTTTACCGTAGGCGGGTGTTGCAATAACGCCGAGAGTATCTCTGCATCAAAGGTTTCATTGGTTCTCATAAAGAAAGAGAGGGCATTCACGTGTCGCAGGCAAGTTTGAAAGTTTCCCCACTTTGGTTGAGACCGGCTGGGAGGCTTGCACGGACCGATGTACTCCGCGGCTCAGTAACGCTTCGCAGCGATGCTCGCGAGACAACTTCGAGAATCTACTGTGCTTCGTTTGAAGCCCCGATCGGTGTGATCTATATGGCCTCCACAGACAAGGGGCTCTGTAAAATAGCCCTTCCGAAGGACGGCAAATCCAGTTTCTTCAGCTGGATCAAGGACAATTTCGCTCCTGACGGTATCGTGGATGACCGCAAGAAAAACTCGAACGCTATCAGACAGCTCAACGAGTACTTCATAGGGAAAAGGACAAAATTCGATCTCGACATAGATCTCATCGGAACGACGTTTCAACAGCGAGTATGGTCGGAGCTCACCAGGATACCGTACGGGACGATAGTCACGTACAAGCAGATTTCCAGACGGCTCCATACGCAAGGCTTCAGAGCGGTTGGATCCACTGTAGGAAAGAATCCCGTCCCGATTATCATCCCATGCCACCGGGTCATCGGGTCCAACAGTAAACTCGTCGGTTACGCCGGAGGGATCAGGCTGAAGGAATATCTGCTTAGACTGGAAGGCATAATACTCGTTTGACAGTCTTGCTTTGCCTGCCCGCACGGCATTAGAAGAAGTCAGATATTGAGGGATGAGCGGGTAGCTCATTCCCGAAGTATACCCGCCCGAAGTCTCCTTGAACCCGCGACCGGGTAGATACCTCAGAACGACATGGTGATTCCGATGCCTGCCCCGCCCGTGAGAAGGACCGGGCTCATCGACAGCCTAAATCCGCTCCAGGAGCTATTCTTCGCGATCTTCAAGTCCCCCGAACGGGATGCCAGCTCCCCAAAAGAATAGCCAAGTGCCAGCCCGAGCGGGATGTCACTCCACCAATGGATACCCGTTGCGACAAGACTGGAAGAGATTACTCCGAGTGCCACAAATCCGGCGGGCCTGAGCCATTTCACCTCGGGATAATTTTCGCTGATTACAATCAATGTTGTCATCGCAGTTGCTATGTGTCCCGAAGGGAACGCATCGTAGTTCGGAACATGTCTGATATAGTCGAGCTGGTTCGGGAAGAACCTCCAGGCACCGGTTCTCTCAGTGGAAACATAAGGACTTTCTCTTCCTGTGATGTGCTTCAGAAGCTGAACGACGACACCACATGCAAGTATAGCTTCCGTTGTCTGGCTCGCAGTGCGGAGCGCCCGCGTGTCATCGAATGCCAAACCGTATGCTGCAAATAATCCTACAATGCCGAATTGGAATTTCCCGTCTCCCGTGAAGACGAACATGTCGCTGACAGTGCGGAAGGGCGGCGACTGCTCGTACCATCGCTTCTCGAGCTGCCATGTCTCATAGTCGGTGGCGATCAGCCCGGCCGTCACTGCAGCCATTCCCAGAATCGCGGGAATATTATCCGCACGAAACGTACCTTCTGAATAGCGCGCCCAGTCCCCCGGGATTTTGGCAAACATGTCATACCATTTGAGCTGAGAAGCGTAAGCCGGTCCGGAAGAGGTGCTGTCACGCTTTGCAGAGCCGAGCACCCCTGCTGTATTACTCGTGTCGGAACTTGACGTGAACAAATTATTTCCCTGGCCATGAGCGATGTCTACAGCAAACGAAGCGATGATCAGCCCGACAGAGACTTTTCCCAACGAGGAGATGGTACCGACTTTCTGGACTCTGGCAAACACCGGTCTCTCCGCTTTTGACTAAATATCCGCAAGTCAAAGCGAAAAACGGTGTGTCAAAAGGCACAACCGGATTGGAGGCAGATTGGTCGAAGGAACCGGCTCCCGGCGAAACTGCATCACCCTGTCGAAGCCGCGGCATCGCAGGACCGCAGCACTACCGCCTGCTTTTATCTGCGGCCCGGGAGACGAATCGGCAAGGGACCGCGCACCAGTCGCAGCTCAGCGTACGCCGCTGCGTTATTCGTATCTGAGCGCTTCGATCGGATTGAGGTTGGCAGCTTTCCGCGCGGGGTACCACCCGAAGAAAATCCCGATGATAGCAGCGAACGTGAACGCCAAAGCGATTGATTCGGGAGATATAATGATCGGCCATTTCTGCAGATTGGAGACGAACTCCGAAGTCAGCACGCCGATGACAATTCCCATCAGTCCTCCCGCGAAACTCAATGTAAGTGCCTCGATGAGGAACTGTGTCAGCACGTCGCCGCCCCGTGCACCGACTGCCATCCTGATGCCGATTTCCCGCGTGCGCTCGGTAACCGAAACCAGCATGATATTCATTATCCCGATGCCGCCGACTATCAGGGATATCCCCGCTATGCTCGCCAGCAGCAACGTCATAGTCTTCGTGGTTGCGTCTGCGGTACTTGCAATTTCGGTCTGCGTCCTGACGGTAAAATCGTTTGGATCCCAAGGTCGCAGTTGGTGTCTGTCTCTTAGCAGTTGCGTGATCTCTTCCCCCGCGGCAGGCACCGCTGCCGACGATATGGCAGACGCAAATATCGCACCGGCATAAATTGTGCCCTGGAGTTTCTTCTGCACGGTCGAGAATGGCGCGATCACGATGTCGTCCTGATCGTCGCCGTTCGAGTTCTGTCCTTTCGGCGCAAGGACGCCGACTATTTTGAACGGGAGATTCCGGATCTGGATAGTTTCTCCCAACGGCACGCTTCCCTCGCCGAAAAGATTCGTCGCAACCGTTTGCCCCACAAGACATACCTTGGCTGCGTCTCTTTCGTCCTGGTCCGTGAAGTAGCTCCCGCTGGAGACCGGCCAATTTCTTATCTTCTCATAATTCGGGTAAGCGCCGAAGACATTAGTTCGCCAGTTCTCGGTCCCGGCGATGATTTGGGTTACGACCCGCGTGATAGGAGTGACATATTCGACAGCGGGACATTGTTCGCGGATCGCAGTGACGTCGCTTTCCTTCAGGCGAGAAGTCGTACCCGCCTGGTAATGCACTCCTCCCTGCGTCGAAGCAAATGGGAAAACGATCAGCATATTTGTACCCAGGCCGGCAATCTGTTGTTTCACCGCGTTGCTCGCACCTTCTCCGATCGCGAGCATGGCAATCACAGCTGCGACACCGATTATTATTCCTAACATGGTCAGGAAGGAACGGAGTTTGTTCCTTCCGAGCGACCGGTATGAAATCTTGATGATGTTAATGATGTTCATAACTCTATCTCATCCACCAGAACCGGGATCTTTGAAAGTTCTTCTGTCGCGATTTTTCTATCTTCTACCGAAACCATCTTGTTGATCTTTCCGTCCTTGAAGACGACATTTCTATCGGCAAACTGCGCAATATCCATTTCGTGCGTCACCAAAACCACTGTTATTCCACGCTCATTGAGTTTCTGAAATATCTCCATGACTTCCACGCTCGTCCGGGTATCGAGGTTCCCCGTCGGTTCATCGGCAAGGATAACGACAGGATCATTTACGAGCGAACGGGCAATGGCCACGCGCTGCTGCTGACCACCCGATAGCTGGCTTGAGTAATGTTCCGCACGGTCGGCAAGACCCACCGCGTTCAACGCATCCATGGCTTTTTCTCTTCGCTGCAACGATGAAAGCTTGTTCGAATAAAGAAGGGGGAGCTCCACGTTCTCAACTGCGGTTGTTCTGGGCAACAGGTTGAAGGCCTGAAAAACAAATCCAAGTTTGAGGTTTCTCAGACGCGCAAGTTCGTCACGGTCCATTTTGGCGACTTCCACTCCGTCGAGGAAGTACTCTCCACTGGTCGGGGTGTCTAGGCATCCGACTATGTTCATGAAGGTTGATTTGCCGGAGCCGCTCGCGCCCATTATCGCCACGAACTCCCGGGAGTTCACATCCAAATTGATACCACGCAGCGCATGCACTTCAAAGTCTCCCATCTTGTAGACTTTGACGAGATGTTTCGTGGAGATGATCGGCTGTGACATCGGATCAGAACCTCCTCTGCTGCATGAACGGATTGTTCTGCCGTCCGCCGGATTGAGTGAGTGAGCCGATGACAACCTGTTGACCTGCGTTAAGATCGCCTGCTACTTCCGTATTTGTTCCATCCGAAAGTCCGATCCTGACCCGCACCGGCTTTATCTGTTTTCCGTCAAGGACCCATAGTCTGAAATAACTTCCCGGACTCAATTCCCTATTTTGAAGCGACTGGGCACTTCCCTGGCCGGCTCCCTGGTATCCGCCAGCCTGACCAGACGCCTGGTTGCCTCCGTCAGCTTTTCGCCGCTGTTCGATCTTCTGTTTCACGGAATCAGGCAGGGCATTCATCATACCGGTGACGTATTGGCGGGGCGGCACGAATCTGAGCGCGGTCGTCGGAACTTTCAACACATCCTTGGCTTCTGCGATCTGAATAGTAAGGTTGGCTGTCATGCCGGGCATCAGCTTCAGGTCGGGATTGGGCACGTCGATAATCACGGTGTACTCGACAACATTCTGAACCACGGTAGGCTGGAGCCTTATCTGGATCACTCGCCCACTAAAAGTATCGTTAGGATATGCGTCGACAGTGAACGAGACAGGTTGCCCGACTTTCACGCTTCCAATATCGCCTTCGTCCACCGAAGCCTGAATCTGCATGTCTGAAAGACTGTTTGCTATAGTAAACAGTGTCGGGGTATTGAAGCTCGAGGCAACTGTCTGCCCCAAGTCGACGTTTCTTGAGATCACGACACCGCTTATCGGAGACTTGATGGTCGCGTAGCTCAAATTTATTTTTGCCTGGTCAAGGGCCGTTTGTGCCTGCACGACATCCGCCTGCGCGGTCTGATAGCCTGAGAGCGCAGTGTCATAGTCCGACTGGGAATCGAGATTGCGTTGGAAAAGCTGTTTCACACGGTCAAAAGTTCTTTTCGCCTGTTCTTCCGCGACCTTACTTTTCCGAAGATTTGCCTCAGCCTGCTCAACGCTCGCCCACAGAAACGTGGTGTCGAGTTTTGCCACGACCTGGCCTTGTCTCACATGTGAATTCCAATCGGCGTACAGCTTGGCAATCGTGCCCGAAACCTGGGTTCCGACCTGCACTGTAGTGTCCGCGGCCAGCGTGCCTGTGGCAGTGACGACCACATCAAGATTGCCCTTTGTTACCGGAAGTGTGAGCCACTGTTGGCTGTCGGATTTGCTGCTGGACGTGAAGAACACGATCACTCCAGCCACGACGACAACGAGAATTGCGATCGTAATAAGCCTTTTCTTTTTCATACTCTTTCTCTTGTTTTCACTTTATCACCCCCATTGCCCGTTCAAGCTGCGCATATGAGACGTTGTAATCATAAAGCGATTGGATGTAGGTTATCCGGGCGTTGGCAAGGGCGACTTGAGCGTCGGTAGTCTGCAGCGCGCTGCCGGTCCCTGAATTGTACTCTCCCACCGCCAGACGTAATGCCTCTTCCGCTTGCTGCACCAGCTTCCTCGAAGCCTGAATTCTCTGGGTCGCCTCCTGCAGGGCGAACTCTTGCTGCTGAACATCGAGATACAACGTTTGCATAACTAAATCGTTAGACGCTTCCGCACTCTTAAGGTTTGCCTTTGCTTGGTCGATACCCGCGTCGAGAGCGAAACCCTGAAAAATCGGAAGAGAAAGAGTGACACCGATATTCCAGCCGCTATAAAGGGGCGTCGGAGCAAGTCCCCGCCAGTTGTATGAGCCTGACGCGCTGATGTTCGGCAAATTAGCGGTCCAGGCAGAGGTAAGAAGCGCTTTGTTTGCCTGCACTTGCGCCTGACTCGCCAGCAATTCGGGTCGGCTGTTTATGGCGGTCTCCATAGCCGCTTCCATGCTTATGTCTACATGGGCAACATCGAGAATATCTCTCAAAGCAAAACTATCGGGAAGCTTCCGCCCGATCACATTCTCCAATTGGATCCGGGCGAGCTTTATGTTGTTGTCAGCCTGGATCAAGTTTACGTTTGCGTTTGCGACGGTAACTTCGGCATTGACGACGTCGTACTGGGGAACCGTCCCGGCCCTGTAGAAGGCCTGAGCCTGGTGCAGATGATCTTCCGCCTGGAGAACCGTCTCAGTGTCGACTTCCCTGACACGGACAGCCGCGAGGTAGCTGTAGTAGGCAACATAAGTGTTTACGATTATATCTTCCCTGGTCGCCCTCAAATCCTGTCCGCTGGCACGCACGAGATCGGACGACGCCGAGAGCCGGGTGTACGTCTTGCCGAAATCGAATATCAGCTGCTGTGCCTGAAGGCCGGCAGTATAGCTGTCAAAACTCCCGCTCCGCACAATATTCCCGAGCAGAAAAGTGCCGCCGTTTCTCGTCACCCCGGCCGTCCCGCTTATCTGCGGAAACAAAACTGACCGTGTAAGCTTCAAATTTGACTGGGCCGATTCCAGTCCACCTTCGGATACGCGGATTTCCGGATTATATTTCAAAGCAGTCTGAATGCATTGTTCCAGCGTTAAGGTATCGGCCGGCTCTGCCGCGCCCTCCGTTACCGGAAGCGCCTGCGCCGCCAAGATTCCCGGAACGAGCAATAGGAAAAGGATATACTTCTTCATAGTCTCCATCATATGATTGTGATTATAGACGGTATTTGGCGAGAGAAGTTCGGTTTTACAGCTTGTAGCCGATCTTCCTCAGAAAATCATGACGTGCCTGCCTGTCGGACTCAGACTCGATCCCTCTGCTCTTGATCCCGTCGACAACGCCGAGAATCCCACGGCCCTGCTCCGTTTCTGCTATGATTACTTCGACCGAATTCCCCGTAGCGCAGTATATGCTTGCAACCTCCGGGATAGCCTTGACCGCGTTGAGAATGTTGACCGGGAAACCCTCTCTCATAAAAATTATAAACGAATGCCCGGCAGAAATCTCCAGCGCGCGCCTGGTTGCCAAGTCGGTCAGTTCTTCATCGTTTCCGCTGAATCTCACAGGTGCGGGTCCCGACGATTCGCAAAAGGCAATCCCGAATTTCATCTGCGGCACGGTCTGTACGACCGCTTCATGCAGATCTTCGACAGTCTTTATGAAATGGGACTGACCGAGAATAAGGTTTACATCCTCAGGCTTATCGATTTTCACGACTTTGAGTTCCATGCGATCCTCCTGTTCCAGTTTGAATCATCTTCTCTTTTCGAGCGACCGTATTTCAACGCGCACTCCAATTCCCGGCAACCTGGCTCACATACACCAGTCGCCCGCCAACAATGGTTGCAAGAATGTGGTCATCCGGTATCCTTTCCGCCGGTATTTTGTTCAAATCATTTTGCAAAATGGTGAAGTCGGCGACCATGCCTGTCATAATCTTCCCTTTTTCTTTTTCCTGAAAGGCCCCGTACGCAGGCCAGACTGTAAACGCCTTAATGGCATTCGCAAGTGTCATCCGCTGGTCTGCGAAGAACCCGCCATCATAATCGGAACTGTCTTTAGCGGCATCCGGAGTCAACTCGAAATACTTTTCGGCGTCGGAAAAAGACCGCGGCAATCCATTCACATCTCGCCGCGTGACGGCCGCGTAGATTCCGAGTCTTGGATCCGGACTTTGCCCGGGGAAACCCGACCCTCCGACTATCATGTCACCTCCATCCAGCAGCGACCGCCAGGGAAAGGCACGCTTCACCCTGTCGGGTCCCAGTCGCGACTCGATCCAGTACATATCTGACAGGCATTGCACCGGCTGCATGGAAGGAATGACGTTGAGCATCTTGAATCTCGGGATGTCGTCCCCCATCATGACCTCGGCGGCTTCAATGCGCAATCTTGGATCGGCGACGTCGGCCGCCTTCAGCGCCTCTTCATATGCATCGAGCACGACATGGACTGCCCTGTCACCGTGTGCTTCGGTGCATACCTGGAATCCGGATGAGACCGAGGCGATGGTCAGGTTCTCGAGATCCTTCTCACCGAACAGCGTTGCCCCGTATTGACCCGGCGCATCGGAGTATTCCCTCACCATGGCTGCTTCGCGGGGGCCGAGCCCTCCATCCATATCGACTCTTACAGATCTCATGGTGAAGCGGTCTTTATAATCCACTATTCTTCCGGCTTTCAATATACCGGGCAGGGTGCTGTCGTCGCCATCGTACATCGCGTAAATCCGAATCCTCAGTTTCCCCTTGTCTGCGAGCGACCGGTATGCGTTCAGTGTGCGCTTGTCGATCCCAACATCCTGAACTTCGGTGATGCCGTATCGTGCGCACGTGTCCGAGGCGAGAACTATCGCGTCCTCAATTTCATTTTCAGAAGGCGGCGGTAT
>JAJYJD010000337.1 GCA_021789755.1 Bacteroidota bacterium | reverse complement strand
GTCAGGTCCACCGGCGCCAACTGGTTCTTCTTCAACACATCGGCTGCCGGGACAAGCTTTCCATCGGCGATGAAACTCCCCTCACCCATCAGCGCGAGCACGAGATGCGCAAGCTGGACCAGGTCGCCGCTGCTTCCGACAGAGCCCTTCGCCGGGATGAAAGGAACAAGACCGAGATTGAAAACTTTTAACAGCTGTTCGACTACCTGAGGCCTGATGCCGCTGAAACCCTTTGCCAGCGCATTTGCGCGAAGAAGTATGATAAGCCGGACTATTTCTGCCGGGAGCGGATCGCCTGTCCCCGCCGAATGACTCCGGATAAGGTTTACCTGGAGTTCCTTTATCTTCTCATGCGGGATCTTAACGGTCGCAAATTCGCCAAATCCGGTCGTCACGCCGTAAATGACTTCATCGCCCGCCAGCCACTTCTCTACCAGTTTGCGGGAACGTTCCATGTTTCGGATTGCGGACGGTGAAAGAGAAAGCCGGGTATGTTCCTTCTCAGCAAGGTAGGCACTCTCGATCGTGAGGGATGATCCGTCAAGGAAGAGTTGGGACATGCCGAATTCCTTTTTAAAAATTTAATCAACCGTGCCAGCAAGTACAAACGTGACCCATCATGAGCAACTATTTCACAGAGTGACAAAGAGAAACACGGAGTTACACAGAGGATATGTTTCTCCGTCTTTCTCCGGCTGCTCTCCCCGGAACTCTGTGCAAATTCAATAGCCTGCCTTCGGGATATTTGTATTTTCAACTTCCGGTAATTAGTTTTTTGCACATGAACGAGCCCCTCAATTTTGTCCTGGTGATGGTCGGCCTTACAGCCCTGGTGCTTGCGGCGGACCTGGTCAAGAAGATTTACAAAATCGAAGCCGGGAAGACACGGATGTTCGTACATGTCGCGGTTGCCGTGGTTATTTTCTTTGCCCCCTTCTTTTTCCGATCGAAGTTGTACCCCGTTCTTCTCGGAAGCGTGTTCATAATCGTAAACTTCGCGTCGATAAAACTCGGGATGTTCACCGGGATGAACATAGACAGGAAGAATCTCGGTACCGTATACTATCCCCTCTCCTTCCTGGTTCTGGTCCTTCTGCTGTGGGATAAGTACCCGTATATGGTATCTACCGCTATGCTGATAATGGGAATCGCCGATCCCGCAGCCGCGATCACAGGATCATCCCTGAAGAACACGCACGAGGTCTCCGCCTTCGGCGAGCACAAGACGTTCGAAGGTGCATCAGCGATGTTCATATCAGCGTCTGTTGCGACTCTGATCGGCATCCTCTTTTACAGCAACTTCCCCGGTGGAACCGGTGAGATACCGTATTCGACTCTGTTCAACATCTGCGTCGCGATCGGCATCATGGTAGCCGCTGTTGAACTCATCTCACCGAGAGCAACCGACAACCTAACCGTCCCGCTTTCCTCGGCGCTCCTCTTGTACATTGCGCTCCACGACATGCCGCTCTTCCAGTCTTTCATGGTAGGTGAGTTCCTCGCATTTCTTGTCGCTTTCATATCGCGGAAACTGAAATTACTCACCGCGGACGGCGCAGTGGCAACGTTCATTCTCGGCGGGTTCATATTCGGATTGGGCGGCTGGGACTGGGCGATCCCGATACTCCTCTTCTTCGTCATCGGAAGCGGTGCATCACGACTGTTCGCATCCGCCAAGTCAGGGTACAACCTGCTCTATGAAAAGAGTCACACGCGTGATGCCGGACAGGTGTTCGCAAACGGCGGCGTTGGATTGATGATATTGATATTCAGCATTCTCTTACCCGATCACCACTGGTACCTTGCGTATCTCGGTTCGCTGACCGCTGCGACTGCGGACACCCTGGGAACCGAATTGGGTGTATTTTCGAGGGCAAATCCGTTCTCCATTTCACTTTGGAAGAAAGTGGAGAGAGGTATGTCCGGTGCAGTCTCATATCTCGGCACAACTGCAGGAATAGTCTCTGCGGCAATGCTGGCGTCGCTGTCACTCCCGTTTGCCGGCGGATATGTGCTCTTCCCTATTCGTTTTGTAGTCGCGGGTACATTGAGCGGAGCGATCGGGAGCCTTGCAGACAGCATAATCGGCGGGACATTTCAATCGCAGTATCGGTGTCCGACATGCGGCAAGACAACCGAGCGAACGAGACATTGCGGCGGCAACGAGACGGCACTTGTCTCCGGTTACCGCTGGATAAACAACGACGTGGTGAATTTCGCCGGGAGCGTCGTCGGGGCAGTCGCCTTCCCCCTATTGTTCAGATAAGAAAGCGGCACGGGGACAGCTCCACAGTAGCGTTCAATCGAGGCCGGTCCTCGCCACTAATGATCGAGTCGGTTATTCCTGTCGTTTGCGTCCACCCACTTTTCCCCCACGATGCTTTCGTTGCTGACCCATTCGCCCGCAGAGTAACGAAGTAAGTAACAGTAGAAGTAGAACATCAGAAGTGGAAAGAAATGGAGTGCAACATCGAAGGAATGGTTGCCTGTATGAATAAACGCGGCACCCGCAGGTATGCCGACTATAATGCCGAATGCGAGAAGCCATCCTCTCTTTCCGTTCTTATAGAGAACGGACAAAGTATAGGGCGCGACTATTAAGGCGAGGATGATTAGAATCCCGAGGACTACTCCGCTCGGCAGAAAGAAGGTTGCGCCGTAGATAAATATTGTCAGCCGGTGATAGTTAAGCCAGTAATACAGCCTTTCGATCTGCTCGACATTTACTTTTGCTTCAGGTTTGGTCATCGCAATCTCCCATTCTTTTTGTGCTTGTAAAGGTATCCCGGTCACTCGCTCAGATACCAAATTTACCAATCGTTTTCACGCGCACCTCCGCGTCGGATGCGCAATTAGAGTCCGGCTACGCCCCTTTCGCGACCGGCCACAGCCTGGCACACGCCAGGACGATAAGCATGGCAGCTACACCGGCCCGCCAGAGAGTGTCTCCCATCCCCTGCCCGATGAAGGCCACCGAAGCAAGAAACGCCACCACGCCAAACGCGAACATTACAATCTGCACGATACGCATTTCAGTCACCACCTTTCTTTCTCGCCTGACCTGAGCCTTTCGAGATAGCCTTACAAAATCTCCCGTCAATGTTTCATTGATTGGCCATAACCGCCGGCAGTATTTTATCTATTAAAATCTTATTGAACAAATCTCTCTCTTCGGTATTAGGGAGGTGCGCCGATTTCTCGAACCAGATCAATTCCTTTGAAGGGGCAATCAGCGCGTTGAAGTACTTCTCCGACAACACGGACGGCACTTCATAGTCATGCCGTCCAG
>JAJYJD010000052.1 GCA_021789755.1 Bacteroidota bacterium | reverse complement strand
GTTAAATCGCGGTTATTATATCACATCTTTACTTGCGGCCATCGGGTTCTTTATCGGTTCCCGCTGGCTTCTCTATACACCTAATGCACCGAACGCCTGGCTGTTCTTTTTCGCCGCGGGTGTCGTCGGAATCCTGACAAGCATTGCGTTTGTTTATATCACGCAGTATTTCACGGAATACAAATACAGGCCGGTCAAGTCGATCGCCGAAGCTTCACAGACGGGACCCGCAACCAACATCATCACGGGATTTGCTGTCGGACTCGAGTCGACATGGATGCCTGTCATCACGATCTCTGCCGCGATCATCGGATCCTATTATCTCGGTTTGGCAACCGGTATCCCGAACGCAGGACTTTTCGGGACTGCGGTCGCTACGATGGGCATGCTCGGAACGGCGGCATACATTCTTGCCATGGATACCTTCGGTCCGATCACCGACAATGCCGGCGGCATAGTGGAGATGAGCGGTCAACCGGAAAATGTCAGGAAGAAGACTGATCGCCTGGACGCGATCGGGAACACCACGAAAGCGCTGACAAAAGGGTACGCTATCGGTTCTGCTGCGCTAGCCGCGTTCCTGCTCTTCTCTGCGTACATAGATGATGTGAACGTGCTCCTGAAGGAGAAAGGTCTGCCGGCAATGGCATCGGTTAACATTGCAAGACCCGAAGTTTTTGTGGGTGCGCTATTAGGTGCCGCGCTCGTCTTCCTCTTCAGCTCGCTTGCGATTAAAGCGGTCGGAAAAGCCGCCTACTATGTTATAAATGACGTGCGGGCACAGTTCAGAGAGAAGCCGGGAATCCTTGCCGGAACGGAGCAGCCGGATTACGGCCGCACTGTCGACATCGTTACGCGCGGTGCACTGCGCAGCATGGTCGGCCCCGGACTCCTCGCGGTCGGAACACCGATCGCGGTCGGAGTGATCTTCAGGCTGTTCAATGTCGGCGCGGAGGCCGTGGCGGCGCTCCTGATGGTCGGCACGATTGCAGGAATACTCATGGCGATACTGCTTAACAACGGCGGTGGCGCCTGGGACAATGCCAAGAAGTACATCGAGACCGGCATGTTCGGCGGAAAGAAGAGCGAGCCCCACAAGGCCGCGGTCGTCGGGGACACGGTCGGCGATCCCTTCAAAGATACGGCGGGTCCCTCGCTGCACGTCCTGATAAAACTGCTTGCGACTATCACTTTGGTTCTCGCGCCTTTGTTCGTCTGAAGTCTCGACGGATTTTCTGTTTCCGTAAGGGCAGGAAGAAATTCCTGCCCTTTTTCTTTTCTCAGGTCGGTGCCGCATTTTTCCCCCGCTGAAACCTTGCGGTGAATGGCATCGTAGATAATAACATGTTTCAACTTCGAGGCAATAAAAGCGGAGAATTTAACATGAAAAGAGTACTGTCTGGCGCAATTTTGGGGATATTCGTCCTGATTTCGACGGCTGCAGCTGAAAAGTATTCACGCACCGAGACAAGGTTCTTCACGATCTCCCCGAAAGGCAAAGTTGTGGTCGAGAACGTAAACGGTTCTATCAAGGTCGAGGCATGGGACAAGAACCAGGTTTCGCTCGAGGTGACTAAAACTGTCAGGGCGAGCGATAACGAGGAAGCAGAGGAGTATTTCGCAGACTTGAGGGTCGATATTAATTCCGGCGACGATTTCCTCGAAGTGAAAACACATTATCCGCATGATTGGGGAGGCGGTTTCTTTGACTGGCTCTTCCACGGCGGATCCAGGTATGGCGGGGTGGAGTACGTGCTTAAAGTCCCCGCGACGGTTGATCTGGAGGTCGGTTCAACGAACGGAAATATAGATGTCAGGGCGGTGGTCGGAGTGATAAAGGCGCGTTCTACGAACGGGCGCATTGAACTTGAAGATGTAGGAGGCGTAGTTGACGGCCACACGACCAACGGTGGAATCACGGCACACCTCGGCGACAAGGTGGTGTTCAGACAGCTCAAACTCAGCACCACCAACGGTGGAATATCTGTCTACTGCCCGGAGGGGATAGATGCCGATGTCTCCGCCCATACTACAAACGGAGGAATCCACACCGATTTCCCGATCACTATTGACGGGAATTTCAGCGGCAGGAGCCTGGAGGGTAAGATTAATAACGGCGGGAATGAAATGTACCTTCACACGACCAATGGTGGAATCAACATCTATAAAGAGTAAAACAGAGAGTAGGCAGCGAAGCGAAGGGCGGTAGATCCTTCGCAACACCCCGGCAATGTGCTCGCTCATATTGCCGGTTTTTTTATCGTCGGCCTTTCGGAAAATATCGGGCGTTGCCGCTCCGCTGGAAATCGTCGAAGCAGTTCATGCTGGACAAATCGACCCGTTGTTGAGTCCCTCACTCACGTTGTTTTTTCGGCGCTCGGGCGGTAATTTAATATGCACATGAGGAAAGCAATTCAGCGTATAATAACATTCGGGAGCATGGTCAGATTCTCGCATACGCTTTTTGCAATGCCTTTCGCGCTCACCAGTGTCGTCCTTGCCTCTTTGAGTCACCGTGTCACGTTGTCTGAGATCGTGTGGATACTCGTCGCGATGGTCGGCGCAAGATCCGCCGCGATGGGTTTCAACAGGATCGTCGACAGGGATTTTGACGCAAGGAATCCGCGAACGAGGAACCGCGAGCTTCCGACTGAGAAGATATCCGTTGCCGAGGCGACGGTGTTCGTCATCGGCGCGTCGTTACTTCTTGTTCTGGCTGCGCATGAGCTGAATCCGCTCTGTCTCTATCTGTCTCCGGTCGCGTTGGGTGTAGTCTTCTTTTATTCCTTCACGAAGCGTTTTACATGGCTTTCTCACCTGTTTCTCGGGCTCGGAATGGGATTGGCACCGGTTGGGGCGTGGCTTGGTATCGCCGGCGAGTTCGCGCTGGCGCCGGTAATACTAGGATTGACCGTGGTCTCGTGGGGAGCGGGTTTCGATATCATCTACTCGATGCAGGACCTTGGCTACGACGACGAAGTCGGACTCTTTTCTATGCCGAAATCTCTCGGAGTCAGGAAGGCCCTGGTTATTTCTTCGGCGTTGCACGCGATTGCCTTCGCCCTCCTTCTGTCTCTCAAGTTCATGCTTCCGCTCCGGGGTATATATCTCGTCGGACTCGCGGTTGTCGGTGTTACGCTGATCCACCAGCACAGGATTGTGCGGCCGAACGATCTGAGTAAACTGAATTTCGCTTTCTTCAACATGAACGCGTATTTAAGTGTCGGGCTGTTTCTTTTCACGTTTGTAGATGTGGTGACGAAGATGGGGTGATTGGGGAGGAAGAAAGAAGGGGAAGAGGAAAACAGGTGAAGAGGCGAAAAGTGAAAGAGGTAATAAGGTGAAAAGGACAAAAGACAAAACGGTGAAAAAGAAGTAGGGAAGAAGGGGAATCATTTGGCTGGGATATCAAGAGAGAAGGCCGGCGAAACCGATCAGAACACCGGAGCGAAGAAGGCGACAAGCTCGGGGATCAGCATCGAGAGATTATATGGCCCGGAGGAGTTCGATTATGTCGGTAAGCTGGGATTTCCCGGCGAGTATCCGTTTACCAGAGGTGTTTATCCTACGATGTACCGGGGCAGACTCTGGACGATGCGGCAATACGCGGGTTTCGGGAGCGCGGAGGAATCGAACAGGCGATACCGTTATCTCCTCGACCAGGGAATCACGGGACTTTCAGTAGCGTTCGATCTCCCGACGCAGATAGGATACGATTCCGACGATCCGATGAGCGAAGGGGAGGTCGGCAGAGTAGGTGTTGCCATCGATTCGCTCGAAGACATGGAGCGGCTGTTCGAGGGAATTACGCTCTCCGGCGTTACTACTTCCATGACTATTAATTCCACCGCCGCGATCCTCCTGGCAATGTACATCGCGGTCGCAAAGAAACAGGGGGCCGATCTCGCAAAAATTTCCGGGACGATTCAGAACGACATCCTCAAGGAGTATATAGCCAGGGGTACGCATATTTATCCGCCGGCTCCATCGCTTCGCCTCGTCACAGACATATTTGCTTATTGCGCTTCGCAGCTTCCGAGCTGGAACACGATTTCAATCAGCGGCTACCACATCCGCGAAGCGGGAGCGACGGCAGTGCAGGAGCTCGCCTTCACATTCGCGAATGCGATTGAATATATTCGGGCAGCACAGTCGGCCGGTTTGGATTTCGACAGCTTCGGGAGCCAGCTGTCTTTTTTCTTCAATGCACACAATGATTTCTTCGAAGAAATTGCCAAGTTCAGGGCGGCCAGGCGCTTATGGGCTTGGATCGCGAAGGAAAAGTTCGGTGCTGAAAATCCGGAAGCCATGAAACTGCGATTCCACGCACAGACTGCGGGTTCCACATTGACAGCCCAGCAAATAGATATCAATGTCGTGCGTACGACTTATCAGGCACTCGCCGCCGTGCTGGGCGGTTGCCAGTCGCTCCACACCAACAGCAGGGACGAAGCGCTTGCTCTCCCGACGGAGGAGTCGGTAAGCCTTGCTCTCAGAACACAACAGATAATCGGCTTCGAATCCGGTGTGTCGAACACAATCGATCCTTTCGGCGGCTCTTATTTCGTCGAGAAGCTGACGGATGAAATTGAGGATCGTGTGAAGAAGTATCTCGAAAAGATCGAGTCAATGGGCGGAGCCGTCAAGGCCATTGAGGCCGGTTACTTCCAGGCGGAAATTGCGAAGAGTGCATACGAGTACCAGAGAGAGATAGAATCGAAAAAGAAGATCATAGTGGGTGTCAACGAATTCGCCGACGCTGACAAAGGCGAACCGAAGATTTTCGAACTCGACCCGAAGGTCAGGGAAGCGCAGGTGGAGAGTTTAAAGAGGCTAAGGGGAAGGCGGGACACCGAGAACGTAAAAAGGTCGTTGGACAGGTTGAAGCGAGAGTCGAGAGGGAGGGTGAATCTTATGCCGGTGATTATAGAGGCCGTCGAGAATTACGCGACGCTGGGTGAGATTTCCGGGGCGCTGAGGGAAGTCTGGGGGACTTACCAGTCCTGACTTCGGCTGCCGTAAATTTCTTTACGGCAGAAGGTCACGGCATATCGGCTGCCAGGTCGGATTGCGGACGGGGTCTCCGCTCTGTCATTCCTGTTGAACTTTGAGTTTGCATATCTCGTTATCTATCTTGAATGTACTACACCGTATAATGTGAGATGCGTGCCGCCCGAGACAGAATGGCACGCCGGGTCAGGATTTTTAAGGATTGAGTTTAGTGGAAGGTTTTTGAGCGAAGATGGAGACAAACACAAAAGACGTCGCGAAGGAGATCCTGAGAAATCTCCACGAGGTTCCGGACCAGAGTTCGTTCGGGATACAGGCGAAACGCAGAACGCAGGAGTTTGCCGACAAACTTCTTGCCGTGCTTTTCCCTCATTTCAGCTCGGACTCGAATCATTCGGAGAGCGACGTTTTTGCCCGCCTTGTGATGATCGAACAGGATTTGCGGAAGCTTCTCGCCCCGTTCCTTGCGGAGAAATCGAGCAAAGTCGATGAGATAGCCGCAGGATTCATTGAAAAGCTGCCGGATATTCAATGTGCACTCTGGCTCGATGCCGAAGCTATCAACACAGGCGATCCTGCATCGGAGAGCGTCGACGAGGTCATACTCGCATATCCCGGCTTTATGGCCATTGGAATTTACAGGCTTGCTCACGAGCTTTACCGCGCCGGAGTTCCGATATTGCCGAGGCTGCTTACCGAGTATGCACACCAGATGACGGGAATAGACATTCATCCCGGGGCGCAGATAGGCAGCTCGTTTGCCATCGACCACGGGACCGGCATCGTGATCGGAGAATCCACGGTTATCGGGGGCAACGTGAAGTTATATCAGGGAGTAACTCTTGGCGCGCTCAGCGTAGACAAAAATATGGCCAAGTCTAAACGTCACCCGACCGTCGGGGATAATGTAGTCATATACGCTCAGGCTGTGATACTTGGCGGTGAGACGGTTGTGGGGCATGACAGCATGATTGGTGGCAACGTCTGGCTGACCCACAGTGTACCGCCGTTTTCGGTGGTGTATCAGAAGAGTGAGACGGTGATCCAGCAGCAGGACGACCGCACGGGTGTAATTAATTTTGTGATATGACGAGATAATCTACGATAGTACAGGAGGTCGAAATGAAGATACGAAATATAATTGAAGCGATCGGGGACACTCCACATATACGAATAAATCGCTTGTTCGGTGAAAAGGAAGTCTGGATGAAGCTCGAGCGTCAGAATCCCGGCGGGAGCATTAAGGACCGAATCGGAATAGCGATGATCGAAGACGCCGAAAAGCGCGGCGTGCTGAAAAAGAACACGGTCATCATCGAACCGACATCCGGCAACACGGGTATCGGCCTCGCGATGGCTGCAGCGGTGAAGGGATACGAGTTGATACTGGTGATGCCGGAATCGATGTCTGTGGAGCGCAGGAGGATCATGACCGCATACGGCGCCAAGCTTGAACTGACGCCGCGGGAAAAGGGGATGAAAGGTGCGATTGAACGCGCAAACGAGCTGACAGCAACGCTCCCGTCAGCCTGGATCCCTCAGCAATTCGAAAATCCGGCTAACGTGGAAATTCATGCCCGCACCACCGCAAAGGAAATAATCAAGGATTTCCCCAAAGGCTTTGATGCGCTCGTCACCGGCGTCGGCACGGGCGGCCACATCACCGGTGTCGGGCGGGTATTGAAGAAGAAATTTCCCAAGATGAAAGTGTATGCCGTCGAGCCGGACCTCTCGCCGGTAATCAGCGGCGGTCAGCCCGGGCCCCATTCTTTGCAGGGACTTGGTGCCGGGTTCATTCCGAAGAACCTCGATACTAAAATCATCGACGGCGTGATAACTGTGTCAAAGGAAGAGTCTTACGCTTACACCGTGCGCGCGGCGAAAGAGGAAGGAATATTGGTCGGCATCTCGACGGGAGCGGCGCTCGCCGCAGTCGCGAAGAAACTTGCGGAGGACAAGTCGCTGAAGAAAGTCCTTACGTTCAACTACGACACGGGGGAACGATATCTATCGGTTGACGGGTTGTTTTAGACCTCAATTGCGACTCACTTCCTATGATGTATGCTGAAGCAATGTGAGTCGCAACTGGAACTCACCTTATAGCCTGTTCGAGGACGGTCGCGGCATCTGTCTTCTCGTCACGGTACTTCACGATGACAGGCGTGTAGACAGAGAGCTTGTTTTTTGCGGCGAAATCTCCCGCAAGGGTCCTCGAGCCTGGAACAACGACCGCCCCCTCCGGGATCATTAAAGGTTTTCCCTTTTCCTTTCTATGGACAGTCTCTCTGACAAGGTCGTAAACCGGAGTCGAGCCGGTAATGACGCACCCGGCTCCTATCACGGCGCGCCTCTTGACGATCGTCCCTTCGTAGATCCCGCAGTTCCCTCCCACCATGACTTCGTCTTCGATGATGATCGGCATCGCGCCGACCGGCTCCAGAACGCCCCCTATCTGTGTACCGGCGCTGATATGTGCCTTCCGCCCTATTTGCGCGCATGAGCCGACGAGTGTGTGCGAATCGAGCATCGTTCCCTCCCCGACGTACGCACCGACGTTGACATAAGACGGAGGCATGATGACGACGCCGGGAGAAAGATAGGCGCCGCGCCTTATGGCAGTTCCGCCAGGTACGACCCTTATCTGGTTCTCAGCACTGATGTCCTTAATCGGAAAAGTGTGCTTGTCAAAAAACTGGCTGCTGCATGCGTCCTCGACTTTTACGAGCTTGCCGATTCGAAAGGCGAGGAGGATCCCTTTCTTGACCCACTCGTTGACGCGCCACCCGGTCGGCGAAGTATGGTCGCGTTCTGCGGCCCGAATCTCGCCGATATCGAGGAGATCCAGGAACCGCTCGACGTTCGACTCCGCCTCGAGGCTCAACTCGTGAATCTCGTACAGCTTATCGATTTCTGCTATCAGAAGCTCTCTGCTCATTATTTTGCCGGAACCTGTATGAGTTCAAGTTCATTCAAAATCTCTTTTAGCTTGGCTCTCGTCGATTCCATCGGTGCAAGTAGCGGCAGCCGGTAGACCTCTTCTATCATTCCCATCATCGCGAGCGAAGCCTTAACAGGGATCGGGTTGGATTCGATGAAGTTCGCGTTCATGAGCGGAAGGAGTTTATAGTGCAGCTTTCTTGCATTTTCAAGGTCGCCAGCCAGGGCATACCTGACCATGTCGCTGAAAAGCTTCGGCACTTGATTAGCCACGACGGATATTATCCCGTCTCCGCCCAGCGCAATAAGAGTGAACGCAAACTGGTCGTCGCCGGAATAGACGGCGAAATCAGCCGGTCTTCCTCTCAGTATTTCCATCATCTGCGGGACGTTGCCGCTCGCCTCTTTTACGGCATAAACGTTCGGTATCTCTTCAGCCATCCTGATGGTCGTTTCAGCTGCTATGTTGCTGCCTGTCCGGCCGGGAACATTGTAAACGACGATCGGGATGTCGACTGCCTCCGCGATTGCGGCGTAATGCCGGTAGAAACCTTCCTGCGTCGGCTTGTTGTAGTACGGCCCGACAGAAAGAACGCCGTCGGCGCCGATCGACTTTGCGTGGATTGTTAAAGAGATGGCTTCTCTCGTCGAGTTGCTTCCCGCTCCAACGATGACCGGCACTCGCCGGTCTGCCTGGTCGAGAACTATTTCCATCACATACTGATGCTCCGGATGGGAGAGCGTCGCACTCTCACCGGTGGTGCCGGCGGGAAGGATCGCTTCGGTGCCGTTGGATATCTGGAAGTCGACAAGCTCTCTCAACTTCTGCTCATCAATCGAGCCGTCTTTCTTGAATGGAGTAATAAGGGCTACGCCGGTTCCACGAAAAAGCATCCGTCTCATTTCTGCCTCGTTATGTCTATTTTCGTTCTCAGAATCATCTTACGATTATGATTGTCGATCTGCGGTCGTGACGGCGAAATTTTCGGCTGTTTTCCGCCAATTCCGATCTTCCCCGCCAGTTCACAATTCAGCATTCAAAGTTCATAATTCTGAAAGGATATCCTTGAAAAGGAAAAATCCTTTCTTGCCTACAGCCCATTCCGCGGCAATGACAGCGCCGAGCGCGAAACCGCGCCTCCCTCTGGAAATATGCGTCAGCTCGATTCGATCATTATCAGAATCGAACAGAACCGTGTGCGTGCCGAATTCGCTTCCGATGCGGATCGAGTTGATCTGGAGTTCATCCTTCGGAATTCGTCCATCGGGGAGTCCCACCAGTTGCCGCGTCTTGCCGGGGAAATTTTCGAGGATCGCATTTCCGATGGCGATTGCAGTGCCGCTCGGTGCGTCCGCCTTCTGATTGTGATGCTGCTCGAGCACGGCGCAGTCGAAGCCGTCGAACTGTCCGAACAGCCTCGCAGCCCTTTCGACCACGGATATGAAAAGATTGACGCCCAGGGAAAAATTGGCGGCGACAACTGAGGTGATGCCCGCCTCGTCCACCGTTCTGCGAACTTCATCCAGGTGGTCCTGCCAGCCCGTTGTTCCTATCACGATCGGTTTCTGTATGTCCGCTGCAAACTTCACATGATCAGGAACTGCCGAAGTCACGGAAAAATCTATGAGCGCGTCGCATTGTTCGAACAGCGGCCTGACATCGGAAAGGTTCGTGTCAATATCCGCCGTGGCTGAGACGATGTGTGAGCGCTGTTTCGCCACGACTTCGATTTCCTTTCCCATCTTCCCGTAACCGAGCAAGCCGATGTTCATTGACAGATTCTCAATTTTGAATTTTGGGCTCTAAATTCTTAATTGTTAATTCGGAAGTCTTGTTGGGGATTTGAACGGGGATGGAAGAATAACCGATCGTAAAATTTGCCTTGACCAGTTTCCCGGGGACTTTCGAGCATACAGGAACGGGTTGAAAGACACTCGGGATGCCGACCGCGCCATTGCATCGCAGGTATCGGCAAAATAGCGCTCCATCCTGATAAAATCGCCTTAGACTTTATCCGGGTGACAGTCTGCAAGTTGTTCACTTCTTCCGTTCGGCTTCGTCGAGTAAGCTCGTTCGAAATCCGCTCCCGAGGTCGTCGCCGCATGAACCCTCGGGCGGGCAGCCCAACCATGAAGCCCGAAGTCGCGTTCACGGTTTCGGCGGTGATTCCTTTGCGCGTGTCTCCCGGGGCTTCGGACCTTTCCTGGATCACTCCAGCGAACACGGTTACTCATAACCACCGCACCTCTATTCAACAACAGTGAAAATTTAGTCTTGTCACAAGTGGAATGCAACTTTTTTCTGCCGCGCTCGTCTGTTAGGTTTATCTGCCGGTGCTGGAACCGCACTCACCCTGTTCTTGTTGGCGATGAAAGTAGATGGATGAATAAAGAGAAAGTTGGCTTGCCGGAATTCCCGTCCTCCCGCGAATACTTCTTGCATGCGCGATGTGTCTGGGGATAATCGTCGGCAGCATCTACGTAATTAAATGGATCATAAAATAAATTCTGTCCGCCTCTTCCATAAACTTCGTTCGTTCGGAAACCTTGTCTGAAATTGGATCTGTTTCAATGATGTCGAACCGATCCTGCCTCACGACGGATCCGCTTCGAAAACTTTTCAAAGCACCAAACCCGGAGGTTCATATGCGTGAATGTGGAAAAACCGCGACATTTCTAGCGGTTCTGCTTTCCTCTATTATCTTTGGCTTCGCCGTGCCGAAACCCGCGGCGGCGAAGGAATCGAAGACGGCTGCGGTCGTCGATACTTCATATCTTAGTACGATGAAATGGCGACTCGTAGGGCCGTTCCGCGGCGGTCGCGCGGTTGCTGTCGCAGGCGATCCCTCCAATCCTCTTGTCTTCTATTTCGGCGCCGTTGACGGTGGAGTCTGGCGGACCACCGACGCAGGTGCGGATTGGAACAACATCTCAGATAAATATTTCAAGAATTCATCCATCGGCGCTATCGCCGTCGCACCGTCCGATCCGAACGTGATTTACGCCGGGACCGGAGAATCAGATCTTCGCGGAGATGTGACCTATGGAGAGGGAATGTACAAATCTGAAGATGCCGGGAAGACATGGAATTTCACCGGGCTTGCCGAGACGCGTCACATCGCCAGGATACAGGTCGATCCGAATAACCCCGACGTCGTTTACGTTGCGGCGTTCGGAAGGGCGTTCGGGCCGAATAAAGAGCGCGGTGTCTACAAATCCGTGGACGGCGGAAAGACATGGAAGAACGTCCTTTTCGTAAACGACAGCACCGGCGCGATAGATCTTGCCATGGATCCGTCCAATCCGAGAATCCTCTACGCGGCTATGTGGCACGCGCAGAGAACGGCCTGGGGATTCAACAGCGGCGGCAAAGGAGACGGGCTTTACAAGAGCACGGACTCGGGCGAGACGTGGAAGAATATCTCGGACAACAAAGGACTTCCTAAAGGTGTCCTGGGTCGGATCGGAATCGCAATATCGCCGGCCAACCCCGACAGGATCTGGGCGAGCATCGAGGCGGAGGATGGAGGCATTTATCGGTCCGACAATGCAGGCGAAACATGGGAGTATATCAACCATGACCGCAATCTCCGCACCAGGCCTTGGTATTTTTCGAGAATAGTTGCCGACCCCAAGAACGAGAACACGGTTTACGATCTGAACGTGGAGTACTTCAAGTCGATCGACGGCGGCGTGAAATTCGAGCGAATGGACGTCCCGCACGGCGATAACCACGACATGTGGATCGACCCCACCAATCCGGACAGGATGATCGCGGCAAACGACGGCGGCGCAACGGTCTCCATGGACGGCGGCAAATCCTGGTCGACGCTGGACAACCAGCCGACAGCGCAGTTCTACCACGTCGTGACCGACAGCCGTTTCCCGTACCGCATACTCGGCGCGCAGCAGGACAACAGCACCGTCTCGATCCTCAGCCGTTCCGACAGGGGAGCCATAACTCAAAACGACTATTACTCGGTCGGCGGCGGCGAGAGCGGATACATTGCGGTGTCACCCGACGATCCTACCACCGTTTACGCCGGCTCCTACGGCGGGCTGATCACACGATTCAACACGGAAAACCATCAAACCCAAACGGTCTCTCCCTGGCCGGATAACCCGCTGGGCAGAGCCGCCAAAGATACGAAGTACAGGTTCCAGTGGACCTTCCCGATCGTGATTCCTCAGAACGAGCCTAACGCGATCTACGCTGCCGCTAACGTTCTCTTCAAATCAACCGACCGCGGTGACAGCTGGAGCATTATAAGTCCTGACCTGACGCGGGCGGATTCGGCGACGATGGTCTCCTCGGGCGGGCCGATCACTAAGGACAACACCAGCGTCGAGTACTACGGGACGATATTCGCATTCGCCGAATCACCCGTGGAAACCGGAGTGCTCTGGGCGGGATCTGACGACGGACTGGTTCATGTTTCGACAGACGGAGGGAAGACGTGGAAGGATGTTACGCCTAAGGAGCTGCCTCAGCAAGCCCTCATCAGCATCATCGAGCCGTCTCATTTCGACGCCGGAACTGCATATCTCGCAGCAACGAGGTACAAATTCGACGACGACCATCCGTACATCTATATGACGACCGACTACGGAAAATCATGGAAGAGAATCACGAACGGGATTCCCGAAAACGATTTCACTCGCGTTGTCCGCGAGGATCCGGCAGACAGAAACATTCTTTATGCGGGCACCGAAACTCACGTGTACGTTTCCTTCAATGACGGGCAGGATTGGCAGCTGCTCAGCAACGACTTGCCGATCGTTGCGATACACGATCTCGAGGTACACGGCGACGAGCTGATAGCGGCGACTCACGGCAGATCATTCTGGGTTCTCGACGACCTCTCCTACCTGAGACAGCTTGGTGAAGGGCGTTCCTACGAATCGAAGATTTTGTTCGCGACTCAACCCGCGATAAGGTTCGACGGCGGTATGCCGGCGTTCAAAGCGCCCGGCTACGGCGAAAATCCGCCTAACGGCCCTATGATCAATTTCTATTTGAACGACATGCCGGACAGTCTTACTCTCAGTATACTCGATTCCGCGGGATCGCTCGTGAAGTCTTTCAAAGGCGAGACAAAAAAGGCCAAACCTGAAGAAGGCAACGAAGCAATGGGCCCGTTCCGGCGAGGTGAACAGAATTCGGTGAAGGTGGAGAAAGGTGCGAACCGCTTCGTATGGAACATGCGCTATCCCGATCCGCACAAGATAAAGGGCGCGATAGTTTGGGGGAGCACAAGCGGAGCGCTGGCCCCGCCGGGGAAATACTATGCGGAATTGAAGTTCGACGGAAAAACCTATAAGGAGCCGTTTGAAATCGTAAAAGATCCGCGCGTCTCAGCCACACAGGAGAATTTCCAGAAACAGTTCCAGCTATCCAGCCAGATCACCGGCAAGATGTCCGAGATAACCGACGCCGTAAACAAGATACACGAGATCGACGGCCAGCTCGAAGGCCAGATGGGACGCGTGAAGGGGACGAGCTTTGCTGCCTCCGTCGACAGCGCAGCGAAGAAGATCAGCGCGAGGTTGAAGTCCATCGAGGGGCGGCTCTACCAGTACCGTTCTCACGCTCTCGAGGACCCGCTGAACTTCCCGCTTGAGACATATGAAAAACTCGGTTCGCTGCTGGGAGGCGTCGAAAGAGCGGATGCAGCTCCGACCGTACAGGATGGTGAAGTCTACGCCGAACTTGCGTCGAAGGCGGACTCAGAGATCTCGAAATTGAACGGCGTGGTCGAGACCGACGTTGCGAACTTCAACAAGATGATAGAGACTCTGAACGTTCCAGCAGTGATTGTAAAGCCGGAGAAGGAGTGAACGCAGGAGACGCGGAGACAAGGGGATTCTGAGACTGGGATGCTCTGCGACGAGAAGACACGGAACACGGGATAACGGAGGCGCCGAAGATTGTGCGGGTCTGGCTCTCTGTTACTCCGTATTTCCGTGGTTCAGTCGCGCAAGGGAAGGCGTGTTCCCATTGTTAAATGCCGCGCCTGTTGTTAACTTGTTCTAAGTTTTCAGGAGATATTGACAATGAAGCGAATCGGAACTTTCCTCACATTTCTTTTCATGTTTTCAAGCATTGCTCTTGCCCAACTCCCCGGCAAGGAAGACGGCCGTGTGCTTCTGCCGAACGGCTGGTGGCTGTCGCCTGCAGGGACTTCGATCGATCTCGGCGACCTTCCTCTCAACGCCGCCCTTTCGCCCGACCAGAGGTACCTCGCCGTCACGCACGGCGGAATGTCGAAACCGGAACTGATGCTGGTCGACCTGAAGGAACGGAAAGTAGTTCAGCGACTTCGCGTTAAGGACAGCTGGCTCGGGATTGCCTTCCGAGGAAGAAAACTTTTCGTATCCGGCGGAAATCAGAACTGCGTTTACACTTTTAACCTGATCCGCGGCAGGCTCAGGCCTTCACAGACGATCCGTTTTGCGGCGCCCCGAATCGATAGTTACCCGCCGAAAGGGACCTATGCCTGGGCAGCGGGCCTCGACCTCGACCGGAACTACCTCGCAGTCGTTTTCAGAGGCGACAGCACGCTGAGGTATTACAACCTGATGACAAGGAAGATTATTCGCGTAAGACTCGACGGCATGCCGTACAGCTGTAAATATCTCAGCGACGGCACGCTGCTGGTTTCTATGTGGAGTTCGAAGAGAATTGAGGCCTTCAGGGGAAGACGCCGCCTCTACAAAGTCGCCACGGGAGATCATCCAACCGAAATTACAGTACGCGGTCGGTATGCCTTCGTTGCCAATGCCAACGACAACAGCGTCAGCGTAATCGACCTGAGAACGCGAAAGCTCGTTGCGAACGTATCGACGACGATCTATCCGGACTCACCTGAAGGATCGACGACAAATTCCGTTTGTGTTACGAACAATGGCAGGTATGTGCTTGCTGCCAATGCGGATAACAATTCGCTGACTGTAATCGACATTTCAAACATTAAGAGGCCGGCCCCTGTCGGATTCATCCCCGTCGGCTGGTACCCGACGAAGGTGCTCGAGTTGAAGAACGGGACCGTGCTCGTGTTGAACGGAAAGGGAAACCGTTCTTACCCAAATCCGCAGCACCAATACATCGGGACGCTTCTGAAGGGGACTTTGTCGTTTTTCAAGTTTCCCGACGCTAAACAACTTGATGAGTACACCAAGCAAGTTTACATGAACACGCCTTACCGTCCCGACGCCTCAAAGGAGGCGATGTTCGTCCACGATAACCCGATACCGGACAGGGTCGGAGGACGATCTCCGATCAAGTATATCTTCTATTTCATCAAGGAAAACAGGACATACGACCAGGTATTCGGAGACATGAAGGAAGGGAACGGAGATTCGAGTCTGGTGTTGTTCGGCCAGCAGGTAACTCCCAACATCCACAAGCTGGCAGGCAATTTCGTCCTGCTGGATAACCTGTATTGCGACGCGGAAGTAAGTGCAGACGGGCACAACTGGTCGACGGCAGCTTACGCGACCGACTACGTCGAAAAGAGCTGGCCGGTAAATTATGGCGGAAGGGGCGCGCCGTACGAGTTTGAGGGCGGACAACCGGTGGCTTCGCCGGAAGCCGGATATATCTGGAATCTTTGCGAGAAACACGATGTGTCTTTTAAGGACTATGGAGAATTTGTCGAGAGCAACCCGGATACAAACAAGCCTAACACGCCTCGTGAGAAGGCACTGGTCGGACATATCGATCCGATGTACCGCGGCTGGGATCTGGACTATTCCGATCTCTCGCGCTACAAGGCGTGGGACGAAGATTTCACGAAGCTTCTCTCCGAAAACGCTGTCCCGCACTTTAACATAATCAGGCTGCCGAACGATCACACGGCGGGAACAAGAAAAGGATCGCTTACGCCCCAGGCGATGGTAGCTCAGAACGACTACGCTCTTGGATTGTTCGTCGACAGAATATCTCACAGCAAAATCTGGAATCAGTCGGCCATATTCGTCATAGAAGACGACGCACAGGACGGTGCAGACCACGTCGATGCCCACCGTACCGAGGCACTCGTCATCAGTCCGTACTGCAGACGTCATGTCGTCGACAGCACTCTCTATACCACTTCATCTATGCTGAGGACGATGGAGCTTATACTCGGCATGCCTCCGATGAGTCAGTACGATGCGGCAGCCACGCCGATGTTCAGTTCATTCACCATGAACGCAGATACCGCGGCCTATACGGCTGTCCAGCCTTTGATGGATCTGAGCGCCAGGAACAGCGATGGTGCCTACGGCCAGAGCGTGATAGACAAGATGAACCTGAGAATGGCAGACGCGGTGCCCGGAAGACTCTTTAACGAGATCATCTGGAAGTCGATCAAAGGCACCGATATGCCCGCCCCGAGGTATTCGATCCTGTCGGGGAAAATAGGAGATTAGCCAAGGA
>JAJYJD010000051.1 GCA_021789755.1 Bacteroidota bacterium | reverse complement strand
GTAATTAGCCGCCATATATAACTTCCCGTTTGCCATAAGAACAGGGAGCGGCATCTGCAGTACATTCGTCTCGCCTCCGGTCGACAGTACGACGAAGCTATTGTCCGGCGTGAAAAGCAGACTTCCGTAATCCGAATAAATGCTCAACTTGCCTGTCGTTTTCAGCACGAAGGTTGTCAGGCCGAGGCCCTGAGACAACTCAGTCAGCGAAACATAGACATGGTTCAGATCCTCGAAACCTCCGATTAGCGAAGTGGTCGTCCCGACGCGGAGAGTGACCACCTTCGGCTGCGCCGCAAGAGGAGTGCAGTACAACAGCAATATCAGGAATACAACCCTAAGCCGCATGTTTCGTCTTCCTCAATTCCATCCCGTAAAGAAACAAAGGCACATCGTATTTGACTGGATCTGCCGGATCCAGTTCTTTTAACTTTTCCGTAATTTCTGTTGCCGTCTTCCAGTTGTCCGTTTTTCTTTTTGTCAATTCCAATTTCCTGGCAGCCCTCGAGACGTTTACGTCTAGCGGTATGATGAGATTTTCGGTTCCAAGCCAGTCATAAAATCCAAAATCGATTTCATCTTTCCGCGTCATCCATCTTAGAAACATATTCATTCTTTTGCAAGCACTTCCATCCCGTGGGCTGGCCAGCAGCGCTCGGGCGCGTGGTGTCAGCGAGCCGCCGAGTGCAGGTGGAATTTCGGCCGACTTCATCTGCCCGAGGAACCCGGTAAGGACACCGTACGACGTTTTCTCGTCTTTACCCGCGAAGGACTTCAAAGCCTCCTGGACGGTGCCGCGCAACCTTAACACCGATTTTACCGCGCAGAGTATTTGCACCACATCTTTTCCAGTTATGTTTTTGTAAGCGAACTGAACATGCCCGTCCATCTTCTTGAGCATGAGGGAACAATCGAGGTCCGAGATGGAGTCGTAGGGAGATTCCCCCAATTCGGAGAAGATTCTCTCGAGCGATCTGAGAATCGCATACCTCGGGCCGATCGCAAACAGAGCCGATATGAGCGCAGCTGTCTCGATTTCTTTTTTTCCGCTGAACCGTTTAGGAAAACCGACGGGGTCCGAAAGATGGAAGCTCTTTATCGAGTCGCCTTCCCGCCTGAGATCATAAATCCGCTGAAGTCTCGCAAGACCTGCCGTCATCTGTCAATGGTCTCCGCGGCGCGTACATGATCGGACTCCCCTGAAACGAAACACGCCTCATACGAGGCGTGTGAAAGCTCGGATATCTTCTTGTCGGAACGGCGGGATTCGAACCCGCGACCCCTACCACCCCAAGGTAGTGCGCTACCAGGCTGCGCCACGTTCCGCTGAATCTTTTTACAAAACAATTTACTCAAATCCGAGCGATCAACCAAAGCAGAGAAATACTCTCTTGATTGAGCCGTCGCAATGCGTTGGCTCCCGATATGCGATCTCGAAAACACGTCACAGAGGAGGCTCTGCCGCCTCGCGTCGCTCCTATAAAAAATATTCAACTGAGCCGAGCAGAAGAGGTTCTTTGACTGTACAACGAACTTCCTTATCGCGCCTTTCCAGAAAGTCTGTTAACGAGCTCATCCAGGAACGCGCGGGCCTCCAGCAAAGTCTGCCTTATCTCGCCGGGCGTACTTGCAGCCTCTGCAGTCTCAACCAGTTGCTGTGAGCTGCCGTCTGATTTTGCACTCAGAACTTTCTTGGCCCCTTCAATTGTGAAGCCCTCTTCGCGAACAAGTCTCTTAATTTCGAAAATCAAGCTAATATCCTTGTTCGTGTAGATTCGGTTACCCGCCCGGTTCTTTGCAGGATTCAGCTCGGGAAATTGGGACTCCCAATAACGGAGGACATGCTGCTCAAGTCCCGTTATGCGGCTCACTTCAGAGATGGAGTAATAAAGTTTCTTGAACTCGAAATCCTTCATCTGGCGAAATTATAATACATTATGCGATTAATTGCAAATTTTTGTTAGATGATCGACGTAAGTTTTTTTAATTTGAATTTGCGGGGCCACGGCAATAAATTGACGTAGAAGCGCCTGTAGCTCAATTGGATAGAGCATCAGACTTCGGATCTGAGGGTTGGGGGTTCGAGTCCCTCCAGGCGCACTTTGTAGTGCCAGGGCATGCATCCATATTCACACGCCGATCAAAATCCTTTATTGCGCCCCGTCAAACATTCTCACTTTTTCGTTCTCCGAAACGCTGACCTTTAACCATCCGCTTCCGGGAGACAGGTCAAAATCCGCAAATGCCGAAACCCTTTGTGAATGCATTCGTATTCTCGGACGTAAATAAAACCAGAGGGCCCACAAAATGGCTAGCAAACACAAGAGCAAGAAAAGAAAATGGTTAATATTGGGATCGATCGTGCTGTTATTGGGAATCGGCGCCTTCGTCGTCGGAAAATCGAAAGGGGACGGATCATCGGAAGGGCTATCGAGTGTCAAGGTTGCGAAAGGCACGATCATGGAAAAAGCTCTTGCCGTCGGGACAATCGAGCCTGAAAATGAGGTGTCGATCAAGTCTCGAGTGAGCGGCGTTGTGAGAAAGCTTTACGTCGACGTCGGCTCTCACGTCCATGCCGGCGATCCTTTGCTCGAGGTCAAACCCGATCCCACTCCCGTAGAACTCGCCGATGCAAAACGCCAGCTGGAACTGGCCCAGGTCGATTTCAATAACATGAAAAAGGAAAGGAACCGCCAGGCCCTCCTGCATCAGCGATCACTCATCTCCGACCAGGATTACGACAACACCCAGAAAACTTACGAGGAATCTGAGCTGAGAGTGAAGATCGCCATGGAGAAGCTGGAGCTCATGCAGAGCGGGGCTGTTACCATAGACAACACGAAGATCGAATCGATAATTTACGCGCCCATAGATGGTTATGTGCTGACGCGCTCAGTCGAAGTAGGAGATCCCGTCACGCCTTTGACATCTTACCAGGAAGGCACCGTCATCATGAAGATGGCGAACATGAGTAACCTGGTGTTCAAAGGGACGGTCGACGAGATAGATGTCGGCAAGCTGCGGGAAGGGATGCCTGCTGAAATCCGGATCGGCGCGATTCCGGGAGATACGATAAGGGGCAAGCTCTCGAAGATATGGCTGGAGGCAGAGAAGAAAGAAAATGCATCGGTCTTCCCTATCGAAATCGCCATATCAAACACAAAGAATGTCACGCTGCGTGCGGGATATTCAGCGAACGCAGACGTGATAATACAGAAGAAGACAAATATTCTATATGTACCGGAACGTGTGGTGACGTTCAGGAACGATTCCTCTATCGTGAAGGTCGCGCTGGCCGGCAACAGATCAGAGGAGCATGCCATCAAGACGGGACTGAGCGACGCGATAAACATTGAAGTGATTTCCGGCCTCAAAGAAGGCGACAAGGTATTTGAAAAACCTGTCGTTAAAATCAATTAACCTCCCGACATGACAGCGTTTATCAGCTTCTTTTCGGAATTCTTTGCCGACCTCCGGGCCCAGAAAATGCGCGCATTCCTCACCATGTTCGGAATCATCTGGGGAACGGTGACTATAATCGTCCTCATCTCATTCGGTCTCGGATTCAAAAAGCAATCGATGATGAACATGCACGGGATGGGCGAGAGCATTTCAGTCATGTTCCCGAACAGGACCACCAAGCCGTTTGAGGGTTTCGGGATCGGGAGACAGATACACCTCACCGAAGAAGCAGCTTCGATTATCACGGCAAAGGTGCGTGGAATAGAGTCCATATGTCCGGAATATATCGGCATGGGAACACCGGTCAGATACTCCAACAATATCACGAACCCGGGCATCACCGGTATCTACCCGATCTATGAGGGCATGAGGAACATCATCCCTGCGGAAGGCGGAAGGTTCATCGACACTCTCGATGTGGTGGAAAGGAAGCGTGTCGCTGTCCTGGGTAACGAGGTCAAAGATTACCTGTTCGGAGACAAAGACGCTGTCGGAAGAATCGTTTACGTCGGACAGACACCATTCACGGTCATAGGAGTAATGCAGAAGAAGAACCAGAACTCCTCATACTATATGCAGGATGCGAACAGGATTTTCATCCCGGCGACAACCTACACGGCAATGTTCGGTACACCATACATTACAGATCTGATTTACAAGGCCGCCGACGCATCAAGGACAGCGGAGGTGGAGGAAGAGGTAAGGCAGGCGCTCGGGGAGAAATACCGCTTCGATCCTGCCGACAAGGACGCCATTTTCATTTGGAACACCACTGATTTCGAGAAAATACTCCTGTACATCACTGTCGGATTTACAATTTTCCTCGGCATAATCGGCAGCTTCACACTCGGAGTCGCGGGGCTGGGTGTCGCAAACATAATGTTCATAGTCGTGCGCGAACGCGTCAAGGAAATCGGCGTGAAGCGAGCTGTCGGGGCCCGAAAAACCACGATCCTGTTCCAGTTCTTTGCAGAGACTTTTATGATAGTGGGATTGGGCGCCGCAATCGGCTTTCTGATCGGCTGGGCTATAGTGACCGTCATGCAGCTCGTTCCGGTGAAGGACTACATCGGGACTCCGGAGATTTCCCTTCCCGTGGTCATTTCGACAGTCTCAATACTGGCAGCGATCGGGCTCTCCGCCGGAATGATGCCCGCGCGCCGGGCCGCAAACCTCGATGTTGTCGAATGTCTGAAGGATTGAACAAAACCCCGGGAGATTGCAGATAATGGTAACTGAGCTTCTCAGAGAATTCATTCGCGATATGAACAATCACCGGATGCGTACAATCCTCACGCTGATCGCGATCACCTGGGGAACGATGTCGGTAGTCCTGCTCCTCGCTTTCGGATCCGGCTTCGGCACCGCAATGCGGAACGGATTGGTGAACGCATGGAACAGAGTACTTATCGTCTACGGCGGCGAAACCGGAAAGGTGTACGAGGGATTACCTAAGGGGCGCGGAATCGACCTCGAAGAAAGCGACGTGGCTCTCCTCAAAGCCACAATACCAAACATAATAATGATCAGCCCGCAGTACAGGAAGAATGCCGAGTTGTTCTACGGGAAGACACGTTTAACAACCGAGTGCGAGGGTGCAGGCCCGGATTTTGAAACAATGCGGGCGATGTACCCGGAGAGCGGCGGCAGGTTTATAGACGCCAACGATATCAAGTACCGGAAGAGAAGCCTTTTCCTGGGTTATGAAATCGCCGGCGACCTCTTCAAAGGAGAAAAACCGATCGGGAAAACCGTCATGCTCGACAACGTTCCGTTCACCGTTATCGGCATAATGGAACAGAAGCTCCAAACATCCATGAACAACGGTCCCGACTCCAGGCGTGCAGTCATACCTTATTCCACTTTCAGGATGATATACGGTTACGATCACATCAACACGATCCTCCTCAAAGCCCCGAGCCCCGGCATGCAAACTCAGATGATAAGCGAGATACGGCAGGTATTGGGGAAGAAATACAGGTTTGATCCGACTGACGAGCGTGCGGTAGGCGTATTCGACACGATGGTGATCGACGAGATCATCAAGAAGGTCAGCCTCGGAGTGAATATATTTCTCGGCATAGTCGGCTTCTTCACGCTTATGATAGCCGGTGTCGGCGTCGCAAACGTCATGTACGTTGTCGTGAAAGAGCGGACAAGGGAAATCGGAATCAAGATGGCAGTCGGCGCAAAAAGGGTCTATATACTTTCCCAGTTCATTTTCGAGGCGCTCTTCATTTCGCTGCTCGGCGGGACAGGCGGACTCCTCCTCTCATGGGCCATCGTAGGAGCGATGGGCCTCGTCGACACAAGCAGCGGCCCCATGCAGTTTCTCGGAAGACCAATATTATCGATCGGCATCATGCTTTTTACGGTCACTGTCCTGACATCGATAGGACTTTTCGCCGGCGTCTTCCCTGCCCGTAAGGCAGCCGGCGTCGACCCCGTAGAGTCATTAAGGTACGAATAGGATCGCCACAATTCCCCGGTAGAATCATCCGCAGCCCTTTGCGGAAAATCGTGCTTCGCAGCGCAGGCCACCGTCCGCTCATCTATCAACCACATCCCTCAGAAGAATCTTATAAAATAGATGAGTACTATCACCACACCCAGGAAATAGATCGACACGGATACTCTCTGCTGCAGTGATGCCGTTTTCCAATCCTTAACGGGAGGCAGAACGAACGGAGCGACCACCACGACCACCAACAGCAGAAGAATCACAGGAGGAATTCCTAGTTGCGACAACCATTCGGTAAGGGACACCAGACTAATCAATTTCTCATCTCATCTGCTTTGAACTTTTCTATCATAAAGATCACGAAGATTTACGCCAAACTCAAATAATCGGTACCGGCTCACTTTCTGAAAATCACAGGTACCATGCGAAGATTTTTATGGAGAAGTTATTCGAATTGGACGCATTGGTGGATCCCACTGAAAGGACCTTCGTAAGGTTCCCCGGGGTGTTTCAAATTGAGCCGTTACCAAATAACCAACACCTCCTTTGATCGCCCCCCGAATCACTTTTCATTGTTATTGACTCAATCGCCGACTAAATTTCTTCCGAGTTTCCACGACGGCCGGTCGTATCGCCGGCCACGGTGTATTACATAAGGATTAACCGGGAGTCGTTACAATCAAGCTACACTGAAAGGAACGCGACATGAAAGTGCTCATCGCAGATAAGCTGTCCGACAAAACGGTCACAGCGCTCAAAGCCCTCAAGACTGAAGTAGCGGTAAATGCGGACCTTACCGCCGAGAATTTGCCTGAAGCGATAGACAACGCCGACATCCTTGTGGTGCGTTCCACCAAAGTCACGGTAAAGACTATAGAGGCGGCAAAGAACCTGTCCCTTATCATTCGTGCCGGCGCCGGAGTGAACACTATCGATCTTGCAGCAGCCGACTCTCGCGGGATCTACGTGTCGAATTGTCCGGGTAAGAACACCGAGGCCGTCGCCGAGCTCGCGATAGGGCTGCTAATCGCTGCGGACAGGCAGATAGCCAACGCGACCGCCGACCTCCGAAATGGCACATGGAAAAAGAAGGAATACGGAAAAGCGCGAGGACTGAAAGGTCGCACACTCGGGATAGTCGGATTCGGTGCTATTGGAAAGGCAGTGGCGAGACGCGCGCAAAGCCTTGAAATGAATGTCGTCGCATGGTCAAAGAGTCTGACGGAGGATGCCGCGGAGCAATTTGGAGTAACTTACGCAGGGGAACTGAGTTCCCTTGCAAAGCAATCCGATGCCGTCAGCATACATGTCGCTTACAAGCCTGAGACCGATCATCTTGTCAACAAAAGTTTCTTCGACTCAATGAAGAATGGCGCAATAATCATAAACACATCGAGAGGGGAAGTTGTAGATACGGCCGCACTAAAGGAGGCTATTAAGTCGAAGAAGCTCCGGGTGGGTGTGGACGTATTTGAGAACGAGCCGGCGGGCGGCGAGGGAGAATTTGCAGACAGAGATCTCGCCGGCCTGCTCACTGCGACTCCGCACATCGGGGCGTCTACCGACCAGGCCTCGGAAGCAATTGCCGATGAAGTCGTAAGGATCGTGAAATCGTTTCAGGAAACAGGCGTACCGCTCAATACGGTCAACATCCGGGCCCGTTCTTCGGCGACGCAGTCACTTGTCGTCCGGCATTATAACAGGGTTGGAGTGCTCGCAGGGGTACTGGACAAGTTGAAAGCCGGCGGAGTTAACGTCGAGGAAATGACGAACATAATCTTCGAAGCATCAAAAGCCGCATGCTGCACGCTCCTCCTTGATGGAGCCCCGTCACGTGAGATTCTGGAAAAGATGCAGAAGGACGATAATATCATCGAAGTGGCTCTCAAACCGATTTAAGCCTCGTGACCGTCTACTTTACTGCTTACGGTCACGCTGCTGACAAAAATCCTTACTTCATCAAAATCATTTTTCTTACTGCCGTGTGGACCCCACCGTCATCCGCCACAGCAGTCAACTTGTAGAAGTAGACACCGCTGGCGTATGAGCTCATATTCAGATTCCGCTCGTAACTTCCCGTGCTCAGCCTGCCGTAGTTCCATTCTCCAAGTCTTTGACCCAGAATGTTGTAAATGCTTACGACAACACCGGCCGATTTATTCAGGTCAAATCTTATTGTGGTCGAAGGGTTGAACGGATTAGGATAATTCTGGGACAAGGCAAATCTTTTCGGAAGCGATTCAGGTTCAGCCTGCCGTACCGGGAGAACCCCTCCTACACGGTATACGTCAAGTCCTCCGAAATCGGTTCCGACCAGCTTGTTCCCCTGCTTATCGATCGCTATCGAGAGAACTGAATTATCGGAGAGGCCGGAGTTAGAAGTATTGTAGACAGTCCAGTTGGTTCCGTTGAATTTCGCGAGACCGCCGCCGTAAGTACCTGCCCAAATCGTACCCGATGAATCGATTAGAAGTGCTGTAACGAAATTGCTCGGCAGGCCTGAATTGCCGGCATTGTAGACGGTCCAGTTCTTTCCGTCAAACTTTATCAATCCACCGCCGTACGTTCCCAGCCATTTATTGCCCCTGCTGTCGAGAGCAATCGTCCAGATGTAGTCTGACTGGAGATTCAATTTGCTCATGTCAAAAGAAGTCCAATTGGTGTCGTCGAATTCAATGAGCCCGGATCCTCTAGTCCCGATCCACTTATTGCCGTTCAAATCTATCGCAAGTGCAGTTAAATTGTTCGTCGGCAGTTTGGAATTTATCGTGTTGTAGAGCGTCCAGTTCGTGTCGCTTAGTTCCTCAAGCCCGCCGCCGTCCGTCGCAATCCATTTGTTCCCGTCCGCGTCCATGGCTATCGACCGCACATAGCCGTTTGCCAAAGCGGAGTCCCGTACTTTGTACGTGGTCCAGTTGGTCCCGTTGAACTCCGCCAGTCCACCAGCCTGCGTACCGATCCACTTGTTTCCGCTTGAATCGATCGTGATAGCGTGAATTTTGTAATACGAAAGACCGGAATTGGCGCCCGGGTTGTAGGTTGTCCAGATGTTTCCGTGATACTCGGCAAGTCCGCCGGCTTCCACTCCTATCCACCTGTTTCCCTGACTATCTACCGCAATTGCCTGGACTCGATTGTCAGGCAGGCCGGAGTTCCCTCCTGCGCTGTATATTGTCCAGTCCGTGTCGTCGAACTTAGCGAGCCCGCCGTACCAGGTCCCGATCCACTCATTGCCCTGTGCATCCGTTAGAACAGAATAAATATCATTGTCCGGCAATTGCGAATTCCCGGTGTTGTAGTCCGTCCAGTTAGTTCCGTCAAATTTGACAAGCCCGTTCCCGCCGTGCGTTCCGGCCCACACGTTTCCGGCGCTATCGATCGATACAGAAGTTACGTTGTCCATCAGTATCCCGGTCACACTCGAGTCGTACACAGTCCAATTCGTTCCATCAAAATTGACGAGTCCTCCGCTGCCCGTTCCAATCCATTCATGCCCTTTATTATCCGAAGCGACAGCAGTGATAGAATTGTCCGGAAGGCCCGAATTAACCTTATTGAACACGTCCCAATTCGTCCCGTTAAACTTCACAAGTCCGCCGCCGTTCGTACCGATCCACGCGTTGCCACTCGCATCGAACTCGATCGCGTCGACGCTGTTGCTGGGCAGACCGGAATTGGCTGTGTTGTAAACTATCCATTTTGTTCCGTCAAACATTGCGAGCCCGCCGTTCGCCGTGCCGACCCATTTGTTTCCGTGCAAGTCCAGGGCAATCGCAGTTATAACGCTGTCCGGCACACCGGAATTGTGCGTGTTATAGACGGTCCAGTTTGTTCCATCGAATTTCGCCAGGCCGCCTCCACTCGTTCCGATCCATTTATTCCCCTGGCCGTCAACCGCAACCGCGCTGACGGAGTAATCCGGCATACCGGAATCCAGCTCGTTGTAGAACTTCATCGTACCGTTTGTCTTGTCAAGCCTCACCAGGCAAGCTCCGCCGACCCAGAGATAGCTCCCTTCATCCGCTATAGCGTAGACATTCGATCCCGATGTGAAGTTGAACCAGGTAGGGCTCTGGGAGGCTGCCCGACCCGCCGACAAAACAACGATACTGAAAACTGCCAACGCAATGGTAGACTTATTGTGAATCACCTTCATTTGTTCTCCGGTTTCTCTTCTTTTGGCCTGCTTTATTTGTGCGACAATTCTAACTCAAGATTGAGCAAACTATTAAATAAGACGTCCGCGAAAGGTAAAAGATAAATCATTTTCGAATCATCTTCTCACCAACAAATAACGGATAGAGTTCCGGCATTCCCATCCACATCGCCGATGGACAAAGACTGTATAGTCAGCACATAGCGATGACATGTCTAAAATGAAAAAGGGCGCCTTGCGGCGCCCCGTTTCGTGGCTGAAGAGGAGTTACACAAGCAACTTGAAACTGTTCAGTGCTTTCATGTAGTTCGCACGCTCAAAGGCAGAGGGGTCGGCAACGGATCTCTGACTCATGCTTCCCTTCATCTGTTCGATCGACTCATATTCGTGGTCTTCCATCCACTTCGTCAAGTCTGTCAGCACTTTCCGGATATGCTGCGGTCCGTGCTGCAGGAGAGCGGAGCACATCATAGTGACATCCGCACCGGCCATAACCAGCTTAAGGACGTCTTCTGCAGTATGAATCCCGCTGGTCGCTGCAAGGCTTGCCTTGAGCCTTCCGTATAATATCGCGATCCAGCGCATTGGGAGCTTATTGGCGGACGAATCGCTCAGGGTAACGCCAGGCACAACTTCAAGGTTCTCGATGTCTAAATCGGGCTGATAGAACCGGTTGAACATGACCAGTCCGTTTGCCCCGGCGCCGACCAGTCCTTCGGCAAAATGCGACAGAGAACTGAAGTACGGGCTCAGCTTAACCGCAATCGGGACGCCGATTGAATCTCTGACTGCAGAAAGAACATTCATGTACCGCTCTTCGACGTCATGCGATGTCAGGCGCGGATCCGTCGGTATGTAGTACACGTTGAGTTCTACGGCGTCCGCACCGGCATCTTCAAAGTGTCTGGCATATTTAATCCACCCGCCCGATGTTATGCCGTTAAGACTGGCGATAACGGGGATGCCTAAAGACGCTTTCGCCTTTCTCAGCAACTCGATATATGCGTCCGGTTCGAGATTGTATTCATCCGCGCGGGGGAAATAAGTAAGCGCCTCGGCATAGCTCTCGGTACCATAATGAAGATAGTGGTCGAGCTCTGCGCTCTCGTGCTCTATCTCCTCCTCGAACAACGAATACATGACAATTGCCGATGCGCCTGCATCCTCGAGCCTCTTCATGCTGTCGAGGTTCCTCGAAAGCGGGCTCGCCGACGGGACGATCGGGTTCTTGAGCTCAATTCCAAGATATTTTGTCTTCAGATTCATTCTATTACTCTCATTTTCGTTCGGTGCACGTCCTCGACTCAATTCAACGGGGTTATCGCGGCAGCGGCTTTGTTTTTTCCATCTCCGCCATCGTCGGCCTTCGGCGGCTCGTATTCCTTCGACAACTGTTCATACATCTTCCATCTCGCGTTGACATCGTCCTGAGCGAGCTCCATCAGGAACTTAGCTCTATCGGGGTGGGTCTTCTTCAGCATGTTGAAACGCGTTTCGAGAGATGCGAATTCACCGACCGATCCCTTCGGAGCCTTCGAGTCCAGCCTGAATGGATTCTTCCCCTCGTGCTCCAATCTCGGGTCGAAACGGAAAATCGGCCAGTAGCCTGTCTCGACGGCAACTCTCTGGTGCTGTGCGCCCTGCGCCATGTCGATCCCGTGCTCGATGCAGTGCGAGTAAGCGATGATGATGGAGGGGCCGTCGTACGACTCGGCTTCAAGGAAAGCGCGGACTGTCTGAGCGTCATTTGCGCCCATCGCTACGCGTGCCACGTACACGTTTCCGTACATGAGCGCCATAAGCGAAAGGTCCTTTTTGCGCATCGGTTTTCCTGCAGCGGCAAACTTTGCCACCGCCGCGCGCGAAGTCGCCTTCGACATCTGCCCGCCGGTGTTCGAGTAGACTTCGGTGTCGAGCACAAGTATGTTCACATTCTTGCCGGACGCGATAACGTGATCGAGCCCGCCGTAACCGATATCGTATGCCCAGCCGTCTCCGCCGACTATCCAGATGCTACGCTTCACGAGGTTATCGGCAACATTCAAAAGACTCTTCGAATCAGGAGATTTAATCGACGCGAGTTTCTGTTTCAGGACCTTAACCCTCTGGCGCTGCTCATAAATACCCGCTTCGCCCGACTGGTCGGCTTCAAGGATCTCTTTCACAAACTGATCCCCGATCTGCCCTGAGAGTTTCGCGACAAGTTCCCTGGCGATTTCGGTCTGTTTGTCGATGGCGAGTCTCATGCCGAGGCCGAACTCTGCATTGTCCTCGAATAGGGAATTAGACCACGCCGGCCCTCTTCCGTCCTTGTCCACCGTATAAGGAGTAGTCGGGAGATTCCCTCCGTAGATCGATGAGCAACCAGTTGCGTTGGCGACAAGCGTTCGATCGCCGAACAACTGCGTGACAAGTTTCACATACGGTGTTTCACCGCATCCCGAGCAGGCGCCGGAGTACTCAAAAAGGGGCTGCAGGAACTGTGAATCTTTTACGTTGTCCAGCCTGATTGTCCTGCGGTCGACTTCGGGAATGTTAAGAAAGAAGTCGTAGTTGACTCTCTCGGCTTCTCTGAGCGGAGGCTGAGGCTTCATGTTTATCGCCTTTACCTTCGCCTCCTTCTTGCTCTTCGCCGGACAGAACTCGACGCAAAGGCCACACCCGGTGCAGTCTTCTGGCGCGACCTGGAGGGAATATTTCATTCCTTTGTGCTCTGCACTTTTGAAGTCCACCGCCTTGAACGTCGGAGGTGCGTCGTTCAGTCCTTCAGGATCGAACACTTTTACGCGGATGCTCGCATGAGGGCAGATGATCACGCACTTGTTACACTGTATGCATATATCAGCCTCCCAGACAGGGATTTCGAGCGCGATGTTCCGCTTCTCCCACTGTGCCGTCGCGGTCGGGAATGTCCCGTCGATAGGCATGGCACTGACAGGCAACGAGTCCCCCTTCCCTTCGATCATGGGACCAGTGACTTTTTTCACATATTCCGGCGCGCGCGCGGAGACAACAGGCGGCATCTCGATCGCGCTCGACACCTTTGCCGGTACCTTCACTTCAAAGAGATTCGCAAGCGTTTGGTCGACCGCCTGGAAATTCTGCTGTACAACCAGGTCTCCCTTCTTGCCGTAAGTTTTCTTTATGGATTTCTTGATCTGTTCGATCGCCTGCTCACGCGGCAAGACTCCGGAAATCGCGAAGAAGCAGGTCTGCATTATCGTGTTGATCCTGCTTCCCATATTAGTCTGGCGTGCGACCTTATACGCGTCTATGACGTAGAACTTCAGACGCTTTTCGATGATCTGCTTCTGTATATGTCTCGGAAGCTTGTCCCATACGGTGTCCGGTCCGTAAAGACTGTTAAGCAGGAAGACGCTTCCCGGCGCGGCTTTTTCGAGCACATCGAACTTCTCGACGAAGAACCACTGGTGGCAGCCTACGAAGTTCGCACGGTTAATGAGGTATGTGGAATGAATCGGCCTCGGCCCGAAGCGCAGGTGAGAGACGGTGGTCGATCCCGATTTTTTGGAATCGTAAACGAAATATCCCTGAGCATAGAAATCCGTTTCTCCACCGATGATCTTGATCGAGTTCTTGTTTGCTCCGACAGTCCCGTCGGCACCGAGTCCGTAAAATACTGCCCTGACAACGTCATCAGGCTCTATATCGAATGACGCGTCGTAATCGAGACTCGTATTTGTGACGTCGTCGACGATTCCTACCGTGAAATGATTTTTAGGTTTCGGCTTCTTCAGTTCGTCGAAGACCGCTTTCACCATAGCCGGGTTGAACTCTTTCGAGGAGAGACCATATCGCCCTCCGATCACCTTCGGCATAGACGCCTGACGGAGGTTCCCATCCGCATTTGCTTCGGTAAGAGCGGTAATTATGTCCGTGTAGAGAGGCTCACCTGTTGCGCCCGGCTCCTTAGTCCTGTCAAGCACCGCGATATTCTTGACTGTCTTCGGAAGAGAGGCGATGAACGCGGCGACTGAGAAAGGTCTGAAGAGTCTAACCTTGACAACTCCCACTTTCTCTCCCTTCGATGCCAGGTACTCCACTGTCTCATGAACGGTCTCCGCCCCGGAACCCATGATTATTATTATTCTCTCTGCATCCGGTGACCCGACATATTGGAACAGCTTGTATTCACGGCCTGTAACCTTCGCGAACTTGTCCATAACCGACTGGACAATGGACGGGCATGCGTCATAAAACCTGTTGACAGTCTCGCGCGCCTGGAAAAAGACATCGGGATTTTGTGCGGAACCGCGTAGGACCGGATGATCGGGCGACAGCGCACGCTGGCGGTGCTGGCTGACAAGCTCGTCGCTGATAAGTGCCCTCATCTGGTCGTCTCTTAGTTGCTGGATCTTCAGTACTTCATGCGAAGTCCTGAAGCCGTCGAAGAAGTGCAGGAAGGGTACGCGTGCCTCGAGGGTCGCCGCCTGCGAAATGAGAACGAAGTCGTTCACTTCCTGGACGGAATTAGACGCAAGCATTGCGAAACCGGTCGGCCGCGCAGCCATGACGTCGCTGTGGTCGCCGAAGATCGAAAGTGCGTGGGCCGCCACTGCCCTGGCGGCTATATGGAATACTGTGGAGGTAAGTTCTCCCGCTATCTTGAACATGTTGGGTATCATGAGAAGAAGACCCTGCGATGCCGTGAATGTTGTCGTGAGCGCTCCGGCCTGCAGCGAACCGTGCACTGCACCCGATGCGCCGCCTTCACTCTGCAATTCAGCAACGAGGGGGATCGTTCCCCAGAGATTCGGTCTCGACTGAGCCGACCACTCATCCGACCATTCACCCATCGGCGAGGACGGGGTGATCGGGTATATGGCAATTACTTCATTCAGCTTGTGGGCTACGTAGGCTGCCGCCTCATTACCATCTATTGTCGCGACGAGTTCAGAGGAGCCCGATTGTATATCCTCCTTCTCATATCTATTCTCTTCAGCCATTTCTATTCCTTTTTTTTCAAAGTACAAAGTGTGGTTTAACCTGGATATCTGTCTTTCTGCAATTAGAATGCCGGAAGCAGCAGCACACTAACGCTTGTTTTTCAATGAGTTACGGTCGTAGCGTTTAGCTATTCAACAGATGAAGTGGTATTCTGCCCCGGAAACATGCCCAATTGAAGTGTCCTGAGTACCAGCACACGCCTCAAAAAAAAGACGTCCCGGAGGCCGGGACGTCATGTGGAAATCTGCTGTTAATGCTTCAGGTCAGAAATTGTACCTGGCACCCAGTTGCAGCTGCCAGCGAGAAAGGAACGCATCGTTCTGATAAATGCTACCCTTAGGTGGATAGAAAGCAAAGGTGGGCTGGCCCTGAGCATTCATCCCCTTGTAGCTGAGAAGGTAGTAAGTTCCATACGGAACATACTTAACATAGCCCCAGTCATGATTTAGAAGATTAAGGACATTGATTATGTCGAGGGTGAATTCCAGACTCTGTCCCTCCACAGTTGGGATATCCTGTGCAAGCCTAAGGTTCAACATGTTTTCCCAAGGGGCACGTCCACCGTTCCGCGGAACAATCTGACCCCTATACTTGCTGAGATAAGGATCTCCATTGATGAACGCATCCAATTGAGCGTAATTGTTGGTGGTGAGAACGATATCGTTTGCATTCTTAGGCACATATACCAAATCGTTCGCTCGCTGACCATCTCCATTGACATCTCCATAATAGATGTATGAGAACGGACTCCCTGAGTGTCCATTATAGAAGATAGACAATGTGGTTGACCAGCCCTTCACGTACTCGACTCTTTCTGAAACAGATACGACAACCCGGCTTGGGACATCAAAGTCTGACAGAGCAAGGGGAGGATCGTTCGGGTTTCCGGGGACCGGGTTATATCGCCACTGGGAGATTGCCTGGCTCGAGGTTACGGCATTTTGGTCGTAAGAATGACCGAATGTGTAAGATACATTTGCAAATAGTTGGTCGCCAGGTATTGCTGTATGGAGCAACGACAGTATCCCTTCACCAAACCGGCGCTGCAATTCCCCCGTAATGCTGTACTCATAAGGTTTATTCGTATTGGTCATGTAAACAACGTTTGTATAAGCCGAATTGATTTTGTTTACATTCCAGTAGGTCTTCCCTGCTACCGGTGTTCCGTAGAGAGGTCTCCCGTCGGAAGACAGTACTTGTCCAGTCGGTTTGATATTGATATCCTCGTACAAGACGTCATTTATCGACTGGCTGTACATACCCTCTATTGTTCCGACTACTCCAAAACCAATTTCATGGTCCACTGCCAGATCAAGTCTTGCAACTTGAGGCAGC
>JAJYJD010000336.1 GCA_021789755.1 Bacteroidota bacterium | reverse complement strand
CGGGACAAGTCTCTTCCCGACCGAATCGTAAGTCCATACTCCCGAACCGATGAAGAGCAGAGTACCGTGGCTTGTTTGGAGGATCTTGTTGATCACGACTCTCCGCGGACCAAGCCGGAATATTGTTCCCGTCTTTCTATCGAGTATATCCGCACCGTTGATGCTGCCGATCCAAAACCTCCCCTCCCGGTCTTCAAAGATCGAACTTACGAAGTCATCGCGAATTGTGTCCGAGTCGTTTCCATGAAGCAAATAACGGCGGAAGGTGCCGGTTGCGGGGTCGAAGCGATTCAGTCCGTCCTCGGTCCCGATCCAGACAGTTCCCTCACGGTCCTGATATATCGCGTGAATCCTGTTGCTGCTCAGACTGCTGCGATCTCCGGGCTTGTGAAGGTACTGGGCGAATCGACCTGTAGTCTGGTCGTAAACGCTGACTCCTCCGCCGAGCGTTCCGACCCACAAGGATCCCTCGCGGTCGACCATCAGCCTGGATATATAATTGTATGAGACCGACGTCGAATCCCGGGGGTTGTTCCTGAAGATTTTGAACGAATAACCGTCGTACCTGTCGAGTCCGTCCTGCGTCCCGAACCATAGGAAACCGAGGGAGTCCTGCGCGATTGCGTAGACCGACGACTGAGAAAGCCCTTGTTCCAGGGAAATATGCTCAAAACCTATACCCAGCGCGGTTCTGACCAGAAAAGCGCCAGACATCGTGAGCAATAATGAAATCGTGCGTAGGTATCTCAACATTCTAAATCAACCCCAGGGTGCCCGGCGTACGACCCGAAGCCCTGCACGAGCGTGCTTGTCCCCCGGTTGTTGAAATCGAATTGATTCCCGGAAACATAAGCGAACGATTGATTTATTCATGCTAACCCTTCAACGTGCTGAACTTCAGATATAATTAAGCAATTGAAAACCCTAACAAGAGTAATCCTGAAAAAGTTTGATGTTCGGATACCTGCCTTTTCCCAGCCTTCATATAGAGCTGTAACCAAAGCCGCCTGTCCGCCGTCCATACTTGAAGGAAAGTGATCGGATCTTCTAATGGGCAAAATATGAATCACATTGGAAGGGAGGGTGATGTTAGATGGGTAATAATAATAGACCCGGCGGCAATGTTGACGGCATTCTACGATACGGCGCGTCTATCCCAAGGCGTCTTGCTCAGAGATACACCGGCATCGGTCTGGCAATCGCGGTAGGTCTACACCTGGCCGGAGTCGGTGCATACTGGGCTGTGACGTATCTGAATCGTGAGGACGAAAACATGCCGGTCGTCAGGGTGCTGAAGTACAGCGAGCTTGGGCCTCCGCCGTCAATACAGAATCAACAGGCGCTTCCACAGGTAGCGGTGTCCACACCGATGGCAAAACCAAATGTGGGTATTCCCGTGCCGGTCCCGGATGCAGAAGTTTCTCCTGAACAGACGATTGCAACGCAGCAGGAGTTGAGCAAGATTGCGGGCCCTGTATCGCAAGGCAGCGGAGGCGATTCGGTCGGAGTTGCGGTAGGAGACTTCAAGGTTTCCTCAGACGACACTCCTCCGCCTGATTTCGTGCCCATCGAGAAAGAACCGCAGGTAATCAGGGAAGTCAAGCCTGCATACCCGGAGCTTGCTCAGAAAGCGGGCATTGAAGGAAGAGTCATCGTAAAGATCTGGGTCGACAAGGACGGGAAGCCGCATAAAGCCATCGTGTTGAAGAGTGATGCGGAGATATTCAACAATGCCGCGATAAACGCCGCGATGCAGTACCGCTTCACCCCGGCTCTGATGAACAAGGGTCCGGTTGCTGTGTGGGTGGTGATACCTTTCACCTTCCGGCTCACGCAACATTAAGAAGCGGAAAGAACTGCCTCCGCAAAGCGCCGCTCAGGACGCCCGATGACTCGGTCAGCTCACCGGGAAACCGTTCGGTTCAGGAGTCGTGGGTCGTCACTGTTCCGGGTCCGGAACGCCGGCTCTGTTGCGCTCCCCCCTCGTTAGTTCAAATACTGTTTTGAAAAGCTGTTCGCCCGCAATGCTCAACGAGAGTTTCCTTCGCTCCATGACTCGCCTGGCCACTTCGATCACTTTTTCGATCTTATACGTGACCAGGCCATCGGAGGCGCCTCCCCATGAAAATGACGGGACATATTTCGGCGGAATCCCCGCACCGAAAATATTGCAGCAGACACTCACTGTGGCTCCGGTGTTGAACATCGAATTGATCCCGCACTTCGAATGATCACCCATCGTCAGGCCGACGAACTGCGAGCCCGTATCGACAAGTGAGCCGTCGACGTAGACTTTTACACCTCCGTAATCGTTCTTAAGATCACTGTTGTTGGAGTCCGCTCCGATATTCACCCATTCCCCAAGGTAAGCGTGCCCGAGAAAACCTTCGTGCTGTTTGTTCGAATAAGCATGTATGATGGACTCCTCGACCTCGCCTCCCACCTTACACGTCCTGCCGATCGTCGTGTTCTCGTAAATCTTTGCGCCTATCTTGATGATGCTGTTTTCGCCGACGAACGCCGGGCCTTCTATTACCGCATTCGGTTTTACCTCCACGTTCTTCGATATATAGATCGGACCTTTTTCCGCATCGAGAACCACGCCGGGTTTCACGTTCGCTCCTTCTGAAATATGAATCTCGGACGGATTCAAAAGATGCACTCCTTCATATACGCGGCCGACGATTCGAGGCTTCCCGCCCGTCATATCCCTGAAATCGGAGATAATCTGTGGACCGTTCTGACGGATGAGCTCCCAGGGGTAGGTAATGAGCTGTGCCGCCTGGAATTCCTTTTTAGGCATCGATTCGAAAAAGCCGGGTTCAATAATGTGGTCGCTGAGCAGAGTTTTTACCCGTTCCAGATTCTGACCGGAAATCCACGCGGCGGCCACCGTCTTCTCTTTCAAGTAAACGACATCCGCTCCGGGATATTTGCCTCCAAAAATCTCCGCGGCTTTCTCCGACATCAGCAGCCGGCCGTTTATGAACAAGACCTGTTTCGCTTCGCTCGGGATTACATTCAGCGGGACGCCCGGATTCTTCTCCCTGACGATATCTGCCAAGTAATCCCGGGCATGCAGTGCGACATTTTCTTTCGGATACGCCCGGACGATCTTCTCCCTCAGTGTGTTGATCCCGCACTTCAGGTCGTAAACCGGCCGGAAATGTACGAGCGGCAGCAGCTTCCTGTAATCTCCGTCTTCAAATATGCAGATGTGCATGGTCCATCCTCGTAGATTATTCCAGAGTTTCTCAGTTAATGTTAATCTTCAGAAAGTGATCTCAGCCGGTTCACATTGCGAAATGAGC
>JAJYJD010000050.1 GCA_021789755.1 Bacteroidota bacterium | reverse complement strand
ACACGGTGCCCGCCGAACGAAATGCATTCAGCCCTTCATAAGGTCTTTGAGCTTTGCGAAGAGCGAGTGCGACTGCAGATGCCTGACGGTGGTTTGCCAGTGAGCCTCCGCGTCGAACTTCCGTTTCTCATCGCGCCTCCGCTCTTTCATCAGTTCGAGAATGCGGTCGTCCTCACCGGCCTCGAGCCAGAAGCCGTGCATGTTCTCGCAATATTCAAGAACCAGATCGTACATCCTGTAATCGAACTGCTTCAAATTCGAATTGCACACCGGGCAATTATACTTCGACGGCGTGCTCGAGAGAATCAGCGTTCCTTTCTCTTCCTCGTCATTGAAAGCCTCATTCTCAAGTTCATCGAGCTCTTTGAGCTTAAGCCACATCCCATGATCTTTTGAACAACTCTCGACTTCTATTCCATGACGCAACTGGTTGGTCAGCTCCATCCCGCATTCCGGACATTTCATTGAATCTCTCCCTTATAATATTGGTTCATAAGAAAAGCTAAGCTCGATCATGTTAAAAGACAAGGAAGGCGGCGGCAGTGACTTAATGGCTCACTCGCGCGGTCATTTTCTGGCCAACATACGAGGCGTAAGGGAAAAGAATCATCGGCTGAAATCTGCGCCATCATCGGGAAAATGTTCCTTCCCGGCTAATTTTGACCGCAGAAGTTTTCTTTCCGGTTCCGATTTTGTAAGTGTTATCGCGGTTTCGAACTCCGCATTCGCTTCCGCTCTCCTCCCCAGCTGCGAATAGATCTCGCCGACAAGACTGTGGTAAAGGTAGTATGTCTCCAGCTTCTTCTTACGGGGGATTTCGATCACCGCTTTCAGCGCCTCGTCCGCGCCATGAACCCGCATCACTGCCACAGCCCTGTTCAATTCCGAGATTGGCGATGGGAAGGCCCTGCAGAGCCACTCGTACAATTCGAGTATCCTTTCCCAGTTCGTTTTCTCGAAACTCTCCGCTGTGCAGTGTTCGAAAGCGATTGCCGCTTCGAGGTGGTACTTGCTGACCGAATCTCCCAACGCGGCTTTCTCCATATATTTGTTCCCGAGGGCGATAAGATCGAGATTCCATTTGCTCCTGTCCTGCTCGGCGAGAAGGATGATTTCTCCCGCGGTTGTGAGCCGGCCTTCGTTTCGCGACGTGTGGAAGCACATAAGCGCCATGAGGGCGAAGGTTGCCGGCTGCTGTGTGTGCCTGTTTTCGGACAGCAGCTTGCAGAGCAACATCGCCTCCTCCATGAGATCCGCCCTAACCAGGGTGTCCGAGTCGGTGGAATTGTAACCCTCGTTGAAGAGAAGATAGATCGAGTTAAGAACCGCCTCGGATCTCGTCTTGAGCTTGTCCGCAGGCGGCATGGTGAATTCAATTCTGTTCTGCCGGAAGAATTCCTTCGCCCTGTACAGCCGCTTCGAAATCGTATCTTCGGAAGTCAGGAATGCCCTCGCGATTTCTGAAGCGCTGAACCCGCAGAGGGTCTTGAGTATCAGGGTGACCTGGCTTTCCTCCGGGATGCCGGGATGACAGCACGCGAACATCATGCGGAGCATGTCGTCCTTGATGACGTCCTCATCCCACGCTTCTTCGATCGCTTCCTGAAGGGGCGCGCCCGGATCGGGAACGGAAGATTCGTCGGGATCGCTGAACCTGACCAGACGGTCGTTCCGCCTCAATACGTCGATGGCCCGGTTCTTCGCGGCGCGATAGAGCCATGCGGAAGGGTTGTCAGGTATACCTCTGACGGGCCAGACCTGCGCGGCCTGGAGGAGCGCATCCTGTACCACGTCCTCGACGAGCCCGAGATTGTCGGTGCCGAAAGTCCGGGTCAGAACGGAAACCATCCTTCCCGCTTCATGACGGAAGAGATGATCGACGAGCTTGTCTATGTTATGACGGTTCAACGAATGCCGGTTCTGCTCTCGCTGTTGAAGAAGCTCCAAGCGCCAAACGCCAAGCTCCAAACAACTTCAAAAGAACTACGCTCCAACTCAGAAAAACATGCGGATTGTCGTTTAGTTGTTTTGTTTTTGGTTATTGTTCCGTCAAAAGATTTATATGTCGGGATGCCGCTCCGCGGCATTTGGAGATTGTGAGTTGCAACTTGGAATTTACCAGTCATCAGATTACGCCTGAACCCGGGCCGTGCAGATCATCTCAGATTTCGCTGACTTTGCCTCCCTTGCCTTTGGCATGTCGATGACCGCTACGGCAAGCATCATTAGTTTATTGCCTACCTGCATACAGAGAAATCCTCCGCTATCTTAATCGTACGTTTGTTCTATCGCTCGCGCTTTTTTGATTTGTTTATCCTCACGGCATCAAGAATGAGTGCCTTTAGCGCTTCCTCATCGACAGCGTCATCTTCACGGAAGTCGATTGCGCGGACCGTGTTGCTATCCAGGCGCGTATTGAAGAGCTTCTTCGGATCTTTCATCTGAGCCCCTTTGGGGAATGTCAGTCTCACCGCGTTCTTGAGCGTATCTGCCACGCAGAGTATTCCATCGTGAGACCAGACGGGCACCCCCGATGGCTTGGAGGGCTTTTTCCATTTCACTTCTTCGACAAGGTCTGCGTCCGCTTTCCTGATTACGGCGCGCAGCCGTGCGAGCATCCTGCCGCGCCAGTCGCCTGGCTCCTTGATTATCTCATCTATCTGTTGAGACGGTGGTTTCTCTTTGGGGGAAGAATTAGCAATGGTTTTCAATTTCGGCTTACCTCTTTCTTCACAATTTTCTATCTCGCATCGTATTCAAAGCTCCAAACAAGCACTAACAGCTAAACAGCCAACGAACAGACCCGCTATCTTTTGGAGTTAGATATTAGCTCTTTAGCAATTGTTTGGAACTTGGAATTTCTCAGCTGGCAATTTATACAAGCATTTTCTTCACGACTTTGATTCCGGCCATCTCTTATATGCCACGAACGCAGCCAAAATGGCGGGGATGACGCCCCAGAGCATGCCGGGAAAGCCGGCGTATTGTGTGTACAGCGCAATGCCTGATAGCGATAGCGCGGCCAGGCAGGCTGCCGAGACGGAATTGGGTTTGCGTAGCTTTATTCCAGGCAGAACTAAACCTAACGCGAACAGAATCTGGAGCACACCGAGAATAATCCAGACGGGTTTCGGCAGAGTGTTCAACGCTGATTCGGTGGCAACTTTCTCGTAATTATTTACTATGAAGATTCCTCCTATGATATTCCACAAGGCCAACAGAATTTGAAGAACCCATACAAGAATGTTCACGCGTTTTCTCCCACAGCTTTCTTCACGAGCGCGGCGATCCTTGCCTCGTCGTCGTCGGTCAACTTCGTCAGCGCGTAGGAGGTGGGCCACATTGCGCCTTCGTCGAGGTTCGCCGCGCCGCTGAAACCGAAGGTCGCGTACCTCGCTTTGAACTTGGCTGCGTCTTGAAAGAAGCAGACGACCGTGCCGTCCTTGTTGGCGTACGCAGGCATCCCGTACCAGGTTTTCGGCATGAGGTCAGGCGCGGCGGTCGTCACGATTTCATGGATCCGCCTGGCCAAGGCGTGATCCGAACCCTTCATCTGGGCGATCTTCGCGAGCACTGCTTTTTCCCCCGCCGCCCTGTCCATGTTCATGCGCTCTTCCGCCTTTCGCTCTTTGGCGATCTCCCTCATCGCGGCCTTTTCCTCGTCCGTCCATACGTTGGGCGTCTTCCTTTTCGAAGTCGCGCTCTTAGTGGACTTCAGCATTTGTTTCTTTGTACTCATAAAAATCTCCTTATGGTAAAAGTGTCATCTACTCCACACGCGCTTAACTTTTCAAGCTCCAACTCACAAGCTCCAAGGAAAAGCTAAAACCAAAACCGCCAACCAACAAGGATCCTTCCTCGTTGGGGCTTGGTTTCTTTGTGGCTGCTTGGAGCTTGTTGATTGGAACTTGGAATTTGCTAGTAGGTCATAACCTCCCGAACTTCGACGCTGCCGTCGTGGTCGAGTATCGGACAGGCTTTGGCGAACTCGACCGCTTCCGCGAGATCGCGCGCCTTGATGACGCAGAAGCTGGCGACGACTTCCTTTCCTTCGGCGAACGGACCGTCGTTGACCTGTTTTTTCGATCCGTTGACCACCTTTCCGTTCGATGTCAGGCGCTGTCCGGGAGTCATCCATCCTTCCTTCATGAGAGGTTCCATCCACTTCTGCCATTTCATCGCTTCCTTCTGAAACTCTTCCGGGGAAGCTTTCCTGTCATCGAAGGCCCCTCTGAACAGGAGCATGTAGTCTTTCATAATTCCTCCATCTGTTTTCGTATGTTATAATGATGACGAACGGAGGCTGTCGAATTGGACAAGGGAGAGAAGTCGAAAATGCTCATTCAACTCTTCCATTGAGTTGCTTCAACTCCGTCTCCTCTTGCGGTCCGTTTTCCGGCGCGCATCGGCTCCGCGCCCGAGATTGAACTCCAGCGCCTGATTGATCCAGAAATTGAAATCTTTCTTCGTCTTCATCCCCGATTCGGCGACCATGATCATGTTCAGCGACGTCTTGCGCTTCATCCTGAGCGGGGCGCATCCTTCCCGGCGCAGAACAGACTCCATCGAGTCCGGTCCTATCCTGCACATCATCTCGTCCCCACGCACTCCGAGGCACATCCTGCCGTTTACCATAAAGACCAGGAAGCCGAACATCCTCTTCTCTTCGACTTTATTGTAGTCAACCAGCGCTTCTCTGATGCGGTTGGCCAGTTCTTCGTCGTACGGCATGATTCCTCTCGTTAGTGAGCCATGAAGGCCCTGAACTCTCAGGTGTCGAAATAAATGGACGACGAAGCGATCTTGCCGTCTCTCACCGATAAACTTTCAACAACATCCTTCGTGGAAGTGTTCCCCTTGGGCGTCTGGCGGCAATTCATGAATTGCCGCCGCCACAGATTCATTTTTGATTCTTCTTTGCCGCGATGTTGCACAGCATATCGGAATGTATATTCAAACCGATGTTCGTCATGTTGTAAAGATGTTCGCTGGCGACGAGCCAGACAATCTCGCAGATCTCGCGTTCGGAATAGTAGCTGCGCATCCGGGCGAAGGTATCCGGATCGACTTTCTTATCTTCTGTCAGCTCTGTCACGTAATCCAACATTGCACGCTCCGCCTCTGTGAACAGCGGGCTCGTTCTGTATTGTTCCAGATCGTTGAACCTGGCCATATCCATCGACTTGCTGATCGCATAATATCGGTTTGCATCGATGCAGAAGAGGCAGACGTTGATGCGTGCCACCCGTTCACGGACAAGCATCGCAGTCTCCGGTGGCAGAGTCAACTTCTTATCCAGTCTTCCCACCTTCGTGTAAAACAGACCGAATGAATTCGGCAATCGGGCGGAATGCACGCTCAGCGGCGTCATTACTTTACCGAATTGTCTCCGCATGAAGTAATAGACCAGCTTCATCAGAAGCGTTTTCGGTTTTTCGACTGGTGGAAGGAATGTGTCCGCCGGATTAACCTTGTCAATGTTTGTATGCGAAGATTGCGCAATCATGTCTCTCTCGTTTTTGTGTTTACAACCTTGACAAGGTCACGGTGCGATCTTGCCGAAGTTGTCGAATTCATTTCGACCACTCATAATGCTATGTCATGCACCGCCGGCATGGTTCCCTCAACGGCGGCGCCTTCGGAGCGTCTTCTTGCTTCAATCTAATGACGGACGAGGAGTAGAGATTTGGACTGGAAGAAGTACCCCGGATGAAGCGGCGGTCGGGTTGGCCGGGCCACCTATTCGGCCCATCTCACGGGTCGTTGGGCCTCTTCAACAGTCACGACAAGTCTCACGTTTTACCGGATTCTCAGAGTGAGGACGCCGGGTTATCATCACTCGTCGGCCACATTGCAGGATTGTTCAAGATGTATTCACGGATACGGATCAAATCCTTTTCGTTACGAATGACGTGCTCGTAGTAATTTCGCTGCCATACGTGTGATCCTGCGCCATTGTTGATTTGATTTATCTGTTTCGCGGAATTCGTTTTGAATCTGCCGATGATTTTCGGGAGCAGCATCTGACGACGCTGCTTCATTCTTGTTTGTAAAGACTGTTGCTCATCTTCTCGTGGTTGCCGCTGCAATTCATGAATTGCAGCGACAACAGTATCGTCTTCATCGATGATTATTATACGTGAACATGATCCGGCATTACGACGAAAGCGTCTGTCTGAACGTTCGGATATCTGTTCGGGATATCATTCCAGCATTGAATGACGATCTCCCCAAAGCGATTCGTTTTCATTTTGCCGTCGACTATCTCTCAAAAGATGCGCCGCCTCTCCTGCACGCACATCGTCACGAAATACGCACCGGCCCGCGAGTAGTGGTAATTTCTCAGCCTGATAGAACGACGGCTGTGTTTATGGGGATCGTGTGGCATGCCTGCATCAAGGGGCTGATTTATCCGCGACAGGAAACGTGAAAGCTGTCTGTGTCGGCTCCATGCTTGACCGACTATGTCTTCGCTTTGAGTGGACATAGGTTTATTGAAATATAGTAAGAAGGAGGGGAAATCGCTGACGGATCAAGAGATCGTTTCCATCCGCAAACGAATATTCTACGGGGACATACTGGATCATCCCACGACCTTCCCTTTTTCGTCGACTGCGAGCTTGACCCGCTATCCCCGGTCTTTCATTTTGCTGTACCAGACTTCCTTGCGGTTGCCCGCTTCCTTCATATCGTCGGACCAGTCTTCCAGACAGATGAGAAAAAGAGAGAGACTCTGTTCATCGAGGTCGATAATTTTCATCTCGCGCCTCTTCGATTGCCCGTGATATTATATTCAGAAATTAAACGCCCGTCGGGGTGATCGTGAGATTCTTCTTACGGATGGACCAACCCGCGCACTCCCTTACTTCATGCACGGGGATGACCGGCGTTTGTCCGGGATCATCTAGGATGAAATCAGGAGAACAAATCTGCAATGTCAACAAAGAGTGGATGTCCCTGCCGGAGTGAACCAGCCGGGCCCGTGGGTTAATTTAAATCGTGCCGGCGGATTTTGTCTGTGAACCCTTCCTAAGAGTTCGTCGGGTGAAGGCGATAAGCCGCGCTGCCGACCGAAAAGCCGTTATCGAAATCATTAAGAATAAGAGCGAGGGGAAAAGGATTTTCGAAATTTCATGCAGGAGACCGGGGATATCGAATGACCGTATCTCAAATGCGGCGTGAGGCAGGAACCGGAGCAAGTCGGCCGGGTAAGTTAGAAGAGCGTCCCGCAGGAGAAGCCACACCTGCCATATGAAGAACATGAAAAAGAGATTGCTCGCAAGCGCGTACAGATACAGCATGTGCTGATGTCCCGACTTTATCTTCGGTGTCGGAGGCGGCCCTTTACTATCAAGCTGAAACACGTTCGACAATGCATAACGTAACACCTCCGACACTTTCTTCCGCAAGTTGGGGATGCCCGCGAGATCCGCAAACATCCAGTAACCATCGAACCTGAAGAACGGATTGAGACATGTCACGATCTGAAAATCGATTACGTAAATGGCGTATATGAAGACCGAGTTTGAGGTCATCTCGTACAAAAAGAAAAGAAGAGGGAGAGAAATCATCTGGAAGTACATACCTGCGAAGTCGACAACCGCCCGTTCTGTTCTCTTCAATCGCCAGACATCCGACACGTCGGCGTAGAATACAAGGAAGTAGAGGTACAAACCTATTCCGATGGCGCCGTGTTTCGCACCGAAACGGTTGCATGCGGAAGAATGGCCGAGCTCGTGGAGAAACGTCGTAAGAAGCATGATGCCGTAAACAAAGGTCGCATCCTCCATGGTAAGTGTGCTCAGGGAGAAGCCGGGTTTCCCGAACAGGACGTAGAAATAAAAGTGAAAGAGTCCGAGGATAGGGACGAGGACAAGCAGGACGGGTTTCGCGAAAAGGTATCTCAGCAAGTTGGTGACTGGGAATAGTGTCTCCTGTGAAATGATGGTGCGATGCCAGTAGAGATATGAACTTTCACGTCGTTCGTTATCTGGAAACGAGTTTTGAATGAGCCCGTTCGGAATCAGAAAGTCTCTCGCTATCGTTTCGATATCGCCGGCCGAATAATCTCTTCCCGTTGCCTTCGAGAAGGCGGAGGCGAGGCACTCGCTGTCCGTCTCTTCCCCGATGAGCAGCAGAAGCCGGTACAACGTCTCGGAGATTTCGAACCTTCTCCCGTTTTCAGCCGTGACAAGATAAGTCGGTTCGGTGGCGGCGGTGTCGAAACGGCCGAACGAGAGGGCCGGGTTAAGATGAAGCTGCCGACCGGTTTTCAATTGCAAACCTGAAATATTTCGTAAGGGAACGCAGGACCGTAGCAGTCGTGAAGAGCCTGTTGAGGTCGGCGACCGCAAGACCGGACTGTGGATTATCAAGCTGCGTCTCGTCCCATTGCATCGGGGCTTTCATGACGGGGAAGGATTCCCAGCTTCCGTCATCCAGTTGGTTTCTCAACAGCCACACGATTCCGCGCGTGCCGGAGTCGGCAGCTTCGTCATGCGATGGTTGTGCCGCCGCAAGGACCGCCGTTACTGAGAGAGCGGTGTCGAAGGGAGTCTCGACCGGGCCGGATCCGTCAGTCCAGCCGCCGTCTTTTCCCTGCCGGCCGATCAGCCATCCTGCGGCTTTGCGCACATATTCTTCGGCACCGGCCACACCTTCCAGGGCTTCGATGCAAGAGGATGTCCCGAGAGTCTTCCCGTTCGACCAGTACGAGTTCCAGTAGCCTTCCTGATGCTGTTTGTCTATGATGAACCGTATCGCTTTTTCCATCCGGCAGGATTCTTGATGACCTGATCGTTTCAATGCGCGAAGGACGTTTGCAGTTACCTGGGTGTCTGACGAACGCCATCCGCGGTAACCTCCCCGAGAAATCTTGTCGAAGAACGGATTGTGCGAATCTATCTCGAGGGCGATGCTCTCATCCGAATATGTGCCTATCCCACCGTCTTCGCACTGGCATGCCAAAAGAATTCTAACTATATCCTCGCCATCGGAATCGGTTAGCTGTTCCTCGTTCTTCAAAAAAATAAAAGCATTGGCGGTTGAGTCGGCGTCTACCCCTGATTCCCTGTTGAAGCCCCACCCGCCGTTTCGATGTTTGTGTTCTCTGAGCCAGGTGCACGCCTTCAAGAGGCATCCCGTGTCTACAGGTATCTCCAGGAGCTCAGCGCGATCAGACGACAGGGCGCAGCCGACGTAGCCCGTTACCCACTCCGTTCCCGATCCGACCGCAATAGAGAAATCGCTCCAATTTCCGTCCGAAGTCTGAGCGGAAAGAATGAAGCTGACGGCACGCCGGATCGATTCGAGGATTGCCGGTCGGTCGGGCACTATCCCTGCGGCCACCGAAACCATCGGCCGCGCTATGCGGAATTCTCTCTGTACGAGTTTCGATATGTCAGTTGCGAGCTGCTCGCACTCGAGCTCGCGAGATCTGACGGCATACTTCCATTGGTCACACTTCAGATTGTCCACATCGGCGAGCGCCCTGCCGAAATAGCACCCCGCAAGTTCGAGCGTCTCATTCGCGATTCCGGAGAAGTACATCGCTCTTCCAATCTCTTCGACCGGCGGGCCGTCTTTTCCAACGATAGCTCCTGCCTTATAGTGTTCATGGATGACTCTCGTGAGCAGGTAGGAGTAGCGGTGTTCCCTGTAATCATCTTTCCAATCGAGAAGATCGTCGTAAAGCTGTGCCCCGATATGGAAATGGTCCTGTGACCGGGACAGTATGCCTGTTATCTGGTCCTGTTTCCCCAGAATTGAAAGAGCAGCCGTCGCAGATTTCGAGTAAGCGGCTTTTCCGGCGGCGATCGTTTCCATTTCGTCGATGTCGTAACTCTCCGGGGTTTCGAAATGCCTTCGTCGCTCGGTCATGACTGCATTGATGAACTCCGATCTGTAGCGCTCAAATTGAGTCCAGAAGGGCGAGCCACCGTCGAAAAGCGCGCGCAGAAGGTCCAACGCGGCTTCATGTAAAACATGACCGCTCAGCAGATGACCGGTTCTTCCCGAATCAACGGCTTCGTCCAAATCGATCAAATACCGGAAATACAAATTCCCTGACAAAGCGATCTTTCTGATATCGTCGTCTGAGACCGTCGGGAAGTCCGCAGAGAAGAGGAAAGGGAAGCAGGTGTAGAACTGATTTTCTCTTTCTATCCTTTTCAGATACGAGTCGAAAGAAATCGGCACCCGGCGCGAGAGATCTCTGAAGAGATCTTCGAGGTCGGCAGTGCACATCCGTTTAAGCCGATCGAGATATTCCGATCCGCCACGGTAATCTTCGTGAATCATCGCCGCTTCAGACTATCAAGCGCCTGCTCCGCACGACTGCGGGAGGCATCGAAATCCTTCATTCTGAGGACTGTCTCGAAATCGCTTGCTGCCTCTTCTTTCAAATTCCATTCGGCGAAGATCGCGCCTCTTATGTAGTATGCCCAAGGGATAAGAAATTCCGGCTGTCCTGCACTGATCACTTCCCCGCAATCAGTCACGGCACTTCTGTAATTGGTTTTCAATTTCAAATTCGACATCGCTCTAAGGATGCGCATATATCCGGTGTTGAACATGTAGTCGGGGCCGCCAGCAGAGTACGTCCCGAGAGTGGAATCGGCAAACCGGACCGCAGCCGGATAGTCATTCATCTTATAGAGAACGATACAGAGGTTCCTGGCGAAACCCGGGTTGAGCGGATACTCGGTATGCAGCCCTGCCAATACCTCCAGCGCATCGGGCCACATCCCTTTGCTCATGTAGACAGTGACCGCAAGAAATTCCGCCGCTTCTGCCCGTGCATACGTGCCGGATTTGACAGCCATTTTCAATTCCCGCATGGCATCATCTTCTCTGCCGTTCAATCCAAACAGGAAGGAAATCGGTTTCAGGAACCACGGAACGTGCGAAGCGTAGTAGTCGAAAGCTCCTATTCCAAGGTAGGCGTCGAAACGCGTTGAGTCCATGGCTACAACCCGTTCGAGGTATTTCCTGCTGTTCGCTCCATCGGAAGCAGCCGAGAACCAGTTGCCTTTCATCCCCTCGTACCGGGCTCTGTAACCGAGTGCGCCGCCATAATAGAACAGTCCTTCTATATCGTTTCCGTCGGCATCGATCTTCGCCTCAGATAGTTCGATGCTCTTCTCGATCAGGTGCTGGAAGCGAGCGGAGACGCTGTCGGGTGGTTCTGCGCCTCCCTCGGTCGCCCCCCGTGACCTGAAAATCTCCCAATAGATCATGCTCTTGTAAAAATAGCCGTACGGTTCATCTGGTTTTGAAGCTATCATTCGATCTGCGACTCTAAATGCCTTGTCGAATTTGTAGTTGTATATCGCCGCTGTTACAGAATCTATATCCGCGGCAGGACCGCTGTGTGGTGGTGCGGGGGCGGAGTTGTGCACGCGGCCTTCCGTCTTGAGCTGGGAGAAAACCACGGGGACGGACAGGAAAGATGAAAGAAGGATACACGCGGACAGACTCGTGACTGACGACAGTACCGTCGAAAGTCGTAAAATAGTTGTTGATGATATCATCAGCGAAGCATTTTTCCTGAACACTTTCAAAAACGAGTCTTTTCCTGCTTATTCATTTGCTGGTCCTATGCCTCGAAAGATTTTTTTCACAGATGAGCGTGCGCAATGCTCGATGAACAAAGCGCACGCCGAAGCGATAGCTTCCTTCTGTTCCGTCAACCAAAAAGACTGCACAAGTTGCATCCGACCCAGCAGCTTGTTGTCACCATCTCGAGCCTCTTTTCAAGCTCGTCAATGGACAGGTCGGAGAACAGATCCTTGTTCAACGAGACGATCTCGTCTTTCTTCTCTTCTTCCATCAATCATCTCCTTTGTTTAGTGTTATCTTTTTCCGGTGCGGCCACCGGCGTTCCTTAAGTGAGCGGGGATGACGGGGACAGCCCTGGCCGCGCGTCATCATCCGTCAACGAAAGTGTCTTCTTTTTCAGCAGATAGTTGCTGTAGGCGGCGGGAACGGAATGGGCGAACGCGTTCGGGAAATCGTCGCAATAAGAATTATAGTGTGAGCCTGTTGTCAGGTATGCCAGTCCCTCGCAACCTCCGCCGCAGAAAAGTGCATACTTGCACTCCGGACAGTCAGGCATAACGGACACGCATCTGTCCCGCCACCTGCCGACCGATGCCTCATCGATATTAAACACGGGGAAATATCTTCCGACCCGCTCGTTTTCGATACCCACGGACTGCCAGCACGAGTATATGTCGCCTACCGGATCGAAAATATAGGTCCCTTCCTGGGCGCTGCAAAAATTCGCGCGGAACGGAACAAGGCCCCCATCTGTGAAAGCGGCTCCGAAACCGGCTTCCAAACCAAAGTCGTCCACGCGCAATTCGGACAGATCTTCGCAAACCCTTCTCTCGCCGAGAGCCGACTTCACAAGACTCCCTTTGGCAAGGTTATTTGCTCTGCGATTTTCCTTTTCGGGATTGAAAACCGCGGCGACATAGTATCTAAATTTCTCGTTTCCGATCCAGCCCCTGCTGACGAATAACGCGTTGAGCAATCTGAGGTCACTAAGATTCTCTTTGTCCAGGTTAACCCGTACGGATACCCTGGCTCCGGCATCCAGGGCCATAGTGATATTGTCGGCAATTTTCCGGAACGAATCCGCGCCGCTTCTGGGATGCCTCCTTCTGTTATGACTTTCGGGAGAGCCGTCAAGGCTTACCTGCAACATCGCTATCTTGCCTTTGCCCAGAAAATCACGATACCGGTCCAGATCATAACCGTTTGTCACCGCGATGAAAACATAATTCTCCCGCATGCCTCTCTCAAGAATATACCTTACCGCATCGTAATTTTCGGCCATGAGGGGCTCGCCGCCATACAGTACGATTCCCCTGCGTTTCGCGTTGTCGGGTTCCATCGCTTTGATGGCCGCGTATGCACTGTCGACGAGCTCCCCGGACATTGTTTTCCTCGACCAGTTGGTCCCGCCGGCCGATATCCTTCCTTCATAACAATACGGGCATGCGAAATTGCAGTTGTAGGAAGGAATGAGGAGGAACCATTTTTCTGCTCTCAATCGCCTCCGATGAAGAAACTCTGCGAGCTCCTTCACCCGCGCAACCTCCTCTTCGTGACTCATGTCCGTCAGGTAACCGCGTTTGACGAGGGCATCCGTCGTTGCCGACGAAATTCCATTCGACTTGCCTGCGGGTTCGAAGTGTTTGAGGTATTCCACTACATTCGGTTGCACGAGGTCGACGGCCCCGGTATAACCGTGAACGAGAAGATATTTCCCGGACCCGGGAAGTCTCAAATATATTATATAATCTGATATCCTCATCGATTTTCGGTACACGCCCGCACAAACTGTAAAGACAACAAGCATGCCGGGAAGAACCGTGTTGCTTATACTTAACCGGCCGTCCTGCAAGATGAAATTTCATGTTTGAGAAATCCAACGGTGACGCTGTCTCAAAAATGAAATGGATATGACAATGGGGGATTTCTCTTGCTTGGTTCTTCCAGCTGGCATCATCCTTTGCCTCTGCGTATAGCGCGATAAACTGTGGCGCGTGAAACGCCGAGTTGTTCGGCTGCTTTATTAACGTCGCCTTCGTTTTCATTCAGAACGTACCTGACATACGTGGCAGTGAAGCAAGCAAGTGTTTTCCTCAGATTCGACGCATCCCTGCACGTGATCATTCCACAATAGTCGAGTAATGACCGCGGCAAATGTCCGGCATCGATCACGGAAGCCTTTTCCGCGGCCGAGGCTACGGCGTAGTCGACCATGTTTCTCAATTCCCGGATATTGCCCGGAAATGGATAGCATAATATGAGTTCGATAGCCTTCCCGGAAAACTTTGCGGGAGAACCGCTGAGACTAATGAAGTGTGTGAGAAGATCGGGGATGGCGTCTCTTCGTTGCCTGAGCGGCGGCACCTCTATCACAAAAGTGTTTATGCGGTAGAGAAAGTCCTTCCTCAGAAGCTGACCGTTGTTCAGTTCGGTAATTGACCGGTTAGAAGCGCTGATCAACCGGAAGTCTGCGGTCTTCGCCGTCGTGTTGCCGACCTGATAATATTCTTTTGTCTCGATTACCCGAAGGAGTTTCGTCTGCATTCCGGACGGGACTTCTGAGATCTCGTCCAGGAAGAGCGTACCGCAATTGGCAATTTCTATGAACCCCTTCTTCGATTCCGTTGCACCGGTAAAGGCTCCCTTCGTATGCCCGAACAGCTCACTCTCAAAGAGTGTGCTGGCAATTGATGCACAACTGACCGGAACGAAAGCCATGTTTCGCCTCGCAGAGTGCTGATGAATGGACCTTGCGAGAACTTCCTTTCCGACCCCCGTTTCACCAACTATCAGAACCGGTGCGTCACTCCGTGCCGCAAGTTTCCCCTTTTCATATGACGCCCTGTCATAGGACTCCTGCTCCCACATGCTCCCTCCGTCGTGTCAAACTATTATCCGAACTCTCCGGTTTCAAACCAGCAACTGCAGGCAGGCTTTGCTCTGAAGATTAATGCCGTCCTGACCCACATCAACCCTAACTTAGCTATCTCGCAAAAATATAGCCGCAGCCGGCTCCATTGTCAACATGACGGGAGGGTGGGTGATGCCCCAATTCGGTGGGTGCATCACATGAGAAAAGTAAAACCGCAATGGCCGCAATTCATTCATGAGAGCAGCGGAAAACCGCTTTGCGCCCCCAGCGAGAATTATCCGACCGATCTCTGCGCGCTCGTACTATCGAGGAATTAAAAGGGAATTGGCATTCCGGCGGTACATGGGCTGAGACACGTGACCATCCGTAGCGCGGCAAGAGCCGTTAGGCAATAGCTGTTTATAGACCCTGCCGGAAGGTGTCATATCCAAGCCGGTGTATCGCGCGAAGCTTACCCGGATCTTTTTGATTTCCGCCTCAGAGATGAGTCGGCCGTTCACCTGTGAAAAACATTTTCCTTAGCATGGTCTGTCTTCCGCCATTTCGTTATGACGACAAGGCGGCGAAATCCTCATCCGACAGTTCCACGTTGACTGCCCCGAGGTTTTCCTTTAAGTGCTGAACCGAGCTTGTACCCGGAATGATCACCATGTTCGGCGCCCGCTTGAGCAGCCAGGCAAGAGCTATCTGTGCCACAGTAGCGCGGTACTTCTTCGCGAGAGCGCCGATTTTATCTTTCATCTTGTCAGGGCCGGAAGCAAGCGGGAACCATGGAATGAAGGCGATGTTCTTCTCCGCGGTGTAGTCGACCACGTCTTCCCATTTTCTTTGACCCAGGTTGTACATGTTCTGCACCGAGACTATCGGCACGACTTTCTGCGCTCGCTCGATGCCTTCAACGTCGATTTCGGACAGACCTACGAAGCGGATCTTTCCGGCCTTCACCGCGTCCACCACCGGGCCGAGCGTTTCCTCGACCGGCACCTTGGGGTCTATGCGGTGGAGCTGCCAGAGATCGATCCTGTCCCGCTTCAATCGCCTCAGGCTTCCCTCAATGCATCCCCTGATATACTCCGGACGTCCGTTCGGTATCCACTGTCCCGGGCCGGGGCGCTCGAGTCCGCCTTTTGTAGCCAGGACAAATTTCTCGTAGTACTGACCCAGTGCTTCCTGTATCAGGACTTCACATGTATGCGGGCCGTAGGAATCGGCAGTGTCGATGAAGTTCACGCCCGCATCCACCGCGGTCTTGAGCACTTCCTTGGCAGTGTTTCGGTTGGGAGCGTCTCCCCAAACACCTTTGCCGGTAAGCTGCATCGCCCCGTATCCCATGCGGTTGATTTCGATTTGTCCCGCGAGTAAGAATGTCGGTAAATTGTTGGTTGTCATTTGTTCTTCTTTCATTGGGCTTAATCCCATCTCTGTATTTCGATTATGTTTCCGTCCGGATCGGCTGCGTAAACAAACGTCAGCTTGCCGACTCCGGTCACTTCATGCGTCACGATTTCTCCCAGGGCAGACCCGCCGTGCGAGGTGACCGCCTCAAGGGTCTTCCGGACATCGTCAACACGAAACGCGATATGACCGAATCCCTTCCTGTTCGCCGCGGGGGATCCGGATCTCTCCAGCATCGCCTCGTACGAATATATTTCCAGAGTAGGGCCATTCTCTCCGCCACCCGGAAGCCTGATATGCATTCCTTCCAGGCGGGCGTTTTGTACCGCGGTTCCTTTTTCAAGCCATTCGCCGGAAAGGTCCCTTGCCGGTGGAACGGGTTTGCAGTCGAAGACCTCGATGTAGAACTCCGCAAGCTTGCGCCAGTTGCAGCTTATTATGTTTGTATGAGCGTAGGTTATCGACATACCGTTATCTCCAATTCAGGGCCGCAAAAATTCTTTGCATGAATATAACCCTCTTCTGCCGCCCTTTTAATTCGGTTATTGAGCACGGGAGGTACCGCGAGATCCGGTATTTATGGCGAATGATAGTTGTATTGCTTAATATACGTGGCAGAGGCATTCAGGCATATATGGTTTATTGGGCGAAGACTGGT
>JAJYJD010000049.1 GCA_021789755.1 Bacteroidota bacterium | reverse complement strand
CTGAGCGGGAAGTTCCACCCAGCTGTTCGCGGATGTCGTGTCGTTGAGAGCTATATAGAAATCAGTTATAGTGCTGTTTCCGTCCAGGTCGGAGGCTTGCCAGCCGAAAGATGCAACCGTGAATGTCGTTTCGGGAATATCTGTCCGTGTGGTGAACTGGCCGCTGTTCATGAGGAAACTGACGACCGGCGGAGTATTGGCGATAGGAAACTTGATCGCCGGCGGGTCGGGATCCACCGAGCCGCCAAGCTTTGGAAAGGCTTCACCCTTATCCCAGTACCCGTTTCCATTCTTGTCAGTGAAAGCGACGGTGTCCCCTTCTTTGAGAGAGCCGGTGAAACCGTTATCAATTGCCGCAACCGAGAAAATATATGTCGTATCCTCGGTGAAGAGCGGCAGTGCAAAGACGCTGTCGCTCATCGTAGTGAAAGTCCAGACTTTTTTATTGAAAGTGACGATATAACCCTTAATCAAGCCGTCGGCGTCCGTCGCCCACCAGTGTACTTCGAGGCGGCTGGATTGCGGATTGAAATTGGCGGCGTTCACTGAATCGCGAAACGGAAATGCCGAGACGTAAGTCTCCGGGGGAACGTTTCCGTACCTGGTGGAAGAGAAATGTTTGGTACAGCCCGGCAGGGAGAGTGCGAGCATCAAGATCCCGGCGATTAAATATCGGAGTCGAAATGACGTTGGCCTCATGGGATTCCCTTACTCACCCCCCGACCCCCTCTCTATGAATAGAGAGGGGGAGAAAGAGAGCTCAACAGCAGATTGTATCTTCAACTTCACAATGTTCAACTCAGCAAGTTCCTCATTCTTTATCCGCAACACTCTAAGGCCCAGGCTTTTCATTAGCATATCTCTTTCTGTGTCACGTTCTTGCTGATAGTCATGAACCTTTCCGTCGAGCTCCAAGACAAGCTTCTTTTCTGCACAATAGAAATCAGCGATAAAAAAGTGTTCCCTCCCGTCAACCTCACACGTGATAGGATGCTGCCTCAGAAATTTCAAGCCGTAGAATTTCCGGTTGCGAAGTAAATGCCATAGGATTGTCTCTGCCGGTGTTTGATTTCTTCTTAACTCCCTGGCTCTTTGTATCATCTCGCTGCGAACCATCTCGACAAACCCTCTTGATCCCCCTCTCTAAGAATTAGAGAGGGGGTTAGGGGGTGAGTAGACCATTTTCACTTCAGCAGCAGCATCTTCTTTACCGAACTGAAGTCTCCCGCACTCAGCCGGTAGAAATAGACTCCGCTGGCGAACCTCGAAGCGTTGAACGAAACGCTGTAGCTTCCTCCGGCCTGGCGCTGGTTGATCAGCGTGGCAACTTCCTGGCCAAGCACATTGTAAATCTTCAACGACACCACGGCTGCTCTCGGAACTGAATAGCGTATGGTGGTCGCAGGGTTGAACGGGTTCGGGTAGTTTTGTTCAAGAGTATATCTCACCGGGATGATGTTGGGCTCACGCCTGACTCCCGTAATTTCCCCGAAGTCGGCGTCGGTACGCGGTTCCAACTTGTAATTGCCGTTGGCATATTTCAGTTCGCCGGTTAAGCTCTGTATGAAGGCTCCCTGTGGGATAATCTTGAAGCCCCACGTCGTATCGTGCGGATCGGGGCTGTACATGTTGCTTCCATCATCGTCAACACGGCACTCGCCTGATCCATCGCTTATTGTATACTCTCTGAAACTGCCATATTCTGTCGTGATGCTGTAGCCTGGATCGGGATCATTGTTCATAACCGTAACGCTGTCGAACCTGATAAGCATACTCTCCCATTGCTCGGCAGAAGGGGTTCCGCCGGCTTTACCGCCGACGTCTCCAGTTTTCACATTCACTGGAGGGTACGTCGACTTGCCGCTTGCAATGACAGTGGCGGAAGTCACCGTAATCTCTGTCATGCCGGAAAACTCCGACACCGTGCCCGTAACCGAAACGCTGTCCCCCCTGTGGAGCTTGTACGCCAGGGAATCGTATAACATGATGCCGCTCCAAGGGCTTCTGCTATCCTGGATGTAAACGTAAGGAGTCTTGATTGCCTGGCTGCGATGGTCGACTTCTGCAGGGTAGTCGCTGGTGTCGGCCTGAACTATTCCCGACAACGTCACCGGCAGATCGATCGCACCGCTCACTCCGTCACTGAACGGAGTGTATTGAACGTCTTTCGTCCTCAGATTTCCCGATCTCACGTAATAGAAGAGCGGGGCCCTTGCAGTGTCGGGCGCCATCGACACCAGGGTATCGGTAGACCACGCCTTGAAAAAGTATTTCACGAGGGAACCATCCGCCTGCGGCGGAATGACTGCAGAGAATGTGTTTCCGGTGTCCGCTGTCATCTTCACGCGCGCGTATGCCCCGGTGTTCACTGAGTAGTAGACTGCCGCCGAATCCACGGGAGTGTAGTTCGGATTCATGTTGATTGCCTTTATCCTGACAGTGTCCGACTCTGTCGGAGCAGGGAATGCTGCCGAACGCCTGGTCTGAAAACCCGTAGCAGTTATGTTTGGCGTGTAAGATCCGACACCGATATCGCCCGGATAAATCGGGACAATTTCAAACCCATAGCTGGAGTAACTCAGCAGTATGCCTCTTAAGTAATTGAGTTTCGAGCCGGACGCCGGCGGCTGCCAATTGAGATTCACCGCATATCCAGGTCTTGCAGAGAAGTACTTCGAAATATCGTACGTGCCGATCGTGTTCCCGCTATCATCCTCTACTGTCCAGAAATATTGCTTAGAGCCGCTGTTCTGAGAAACATCCTTCACGGTCACGTTTCGAACGATCACATAGGCGCCCTTATACCTGACGCCGGAAGAAAATTTTGCCTTCCCTCCCGATCTCACATCGCCCGAGACCAGGTCGCTCAGTTTTATTTCGATTGGCTCAGGTCTTTTGCTTTTGATATCCGAAACGCTGAGAGGGTCTCCGGTATGAGTCGCGTCCGCGGTAGAGATCAGCTCGAAATTTCCCCAAATATCAGTTCCGTACTTGGTAACCTTTCCTGTAACCTGAATGACATAGCCAGTGTCCACAGAGCCATAGCCGGCATTGATAACGTTATCGGACGTATCATTCGTAAAGACATTGATCCCGCCCCACTCCCCGTTCGCCGTGTCCATGATGTAGAAAGAGAAACGCGTAGCGACGTTGCGTATGACGCGAGGATCCGCTATCACGATTCCCGTAACGGTGACGGTATCGTTCACATATGCAGAGTTCGTCAATGACCCGCGGTACTTTGACGCCGAAATTGTGTCGGCCACCAGCAGCGAATCCAGCGACACATAATTGGCATCATGAATTGTGATCCCCGGAATCGACTGCGCCGACGCGAGACCTGCAGTCATGAGGATGATCAGTAGCGCCCTTTTCATTATAAGCCTCCTGAGTTTATTATGGTTTTCCGGCTCCCGTCAGCCCGACAGGAGCCGACCACTTATTTTATCACCAAAAACTTCCCACGCTTGATTTCACCGGTCACTGAGTTTTTCACGGTGAATAAATACAAACCTGTTGCGATTGCCTGGTCCTGGCTTGTAATCAGGTCCCATGCGTGCAGCCCTCCGGATATCTGCTGAGTGTTATCCGGTGAATAATGCTGAAACCATTTTATATCGGAGCCGATATATGTCGCCGCATCGTGTTCAAGCGTCGCTACGATGTCGCCCGCAATGGTGTAAATTCTTATCTCACACTTCGGAGGAAGATTGTAAAAATATATCTTCCTTTCCCGCTCGCCGGTGCCGTCCCAGGATGCGCGGGTGTAGTAAGGATTCGGAAACACGCCGACCGTCAGCGTATCGCCTGTTGGAGCAGCCGTACCCGGAAACACCCTGCCGATTGCCCTTACCGATGCCTGGCTCGGAAGTAGAGCCGCCGGGTTTCCCTGGTCGTATGCCTCCACCCCAAAAACATATTGCCACCCGGCAAGGAGAGACGGAACCGTGTAGCGATAAACGTACTTGTTTGCGTCGCCAAAGAACTGTTTCGGTGGATTCAGCCTGGCCGGCATACCGGCGTCGAGCCCGATGGAATCGACAATATCGAAATTTGCAATCTCCATGTAAGGATCCTGGAGCCCCTGGAAATCAAAGCCCGGCTTAGACATATAAAGCCTGTACCCCTCGAAATTCTTCTTGTTGAGCAGGGGATCGACGACATTTTCGGGCGTGTCATCCCAATAAACGGTCGCCTCGCCTCTTCCGGGTTCGACATGAACGTGGGGAGGAGGAAGGATATTCGGGAAAATGTATCTCGTGATCGCGCCGTTGCCGTCCAGGTCCTCTCCGGGATCCAGGATTCCGTTTCCATTCTTGTCTTCGCCGTTGTATGTCCTCTGAGCCCACGTCGCGTTATCATACAAGATATGTCGGCACGCAGCGACGTTGTTCTGGTAATCGGTCGGGTTCGCCGTATTGTATTTCGGTGCGGCGACAATGGCAAACGCGACGGTAACAGACGAGTCCGGCATCAGCTCGAACGGCCCCACGGAGAGAAGCGTGTACCTGTTCCCCGGTTTGCCGAGGTAACTTCCGTTTGCAGGATTGAGATAATAGTCCGCGGGGATCGATGTCTCCATCTTCACGAAGCGATCCTGGTCATTGGCCGGTGAAAGCATATTGAGATCGCCGGACGACAGGTGGAACTGCCACGCTGAGAAATGTGTGTAGCTGTTGAGCGAATCGAGCAAGTCAGGCCCCGTCTTGACGACATCGCCGAGAGGATCGATCCCGAGAAGCTTTATTGAAACATAGTTGTCCGTCGGAAGGTCCGAGGCGAGATGTTCAGCATCGAACGCATAAGCTAGTCGCAGGGAGTCGACATACCCTATACCTGTCCCGCTGTAAAATGCCGTCCCTTCCGTCGGCAGCCTGTGTTCCGTATTCCGCACTACAAAATCATTTACGAAACCTACGAACATGGAATCGACAGGTGAATCACCGGTGTTGGTTATCCTGAAGCAGAGGATGACGAATGAGTTCGCGATCGGATATTCCCATGCATACGTCTCTTCGTGCACCGAGACGTTCAGGGGAACATGGTTGACGATCTCCTGATTCGTGGCCGGGTTGACTGTATTGGAGTCTGTGAAGTTTGCGACGAAGTCCTGATGGCTGACGGCGCCCGGCGAGAAGTAGCGCGAATCCGGAAGCGAACTTCGCTCTGTGAGTCCGCTGTCGAGCGGCTGCGTGAACTCGGATGGATTCGAATAATAATCGGTGGTAACGGTGCTCACGAACGGACCCTGCCCGTTCTTGTATCCGCCGATCCACAGTCCGCCGTTGAACAGGTGTTCGATGTGCGACCGAACAGGCGTCGTCGGATACTCACACGAAGGCTCGGTCGGCCAGAAGGATGCGTTAAATGTGTTTCCGATCCGGCCGAAGCTCGTGACCGTCAGGCCGATGTTACCGATGCTTGTGTAATTGTAGTCGGAAACTTGTCCACGTGCTACGCCTGATACAAATAGTACAATTGTAGCAACTCTTAGGAAATCGCGCACGACATGCCCTTTATGTCCCTAATTGTCTAAGCTTACCTAAACTAACATCTGAAAAAAAGAATGTCAAGGAAACTTGTGTCAATCCACCGGTGTTAAGAAGATGACTGCGATTTATCGGCGGCGAGAAATTATTAACGGAGATTAAATCAAGACTGTCGGAGTAATTGTATCTGTGCTGGTCGTGGAATTGATCCTTCTCGTAATATTCGTCAATTCGGGCCTTTATAATGTTTCAACTATGTCGCCCGATCCGGGTTTCCTTCACTGGATATTCAGCCGGACAAGCGACAACTCAGCAGAGCACTATTCGAAGGGGATCGCCGTTCCCTCCCTGACCGACTCATCCATGGTCGTCGAAGGCTACGGCCATTACCATGAAATGTGCGTGACCTGCCACGGCGCACCGGGAGTTGACAGGTCCGAGATCGGGCAGGGCTTATACCCCCATCCCCCGGACCTTGCGCATTCCGCGAATGAAATGGGACCCGGAAGACTCTTCTGGGTCGTCAAAAACGGAATCAAGAGCACCGGCATGCCGGGATTCGGAAAGACACACTCCGACCAGAAGATCTGGGCGATCGTAGCCTTTCTGGAAAAAATGAAGAACATGACGCCGCAGGAATACGCATCGATGCAGAAGACGGCGGTGAACGAAGAGGGCACCGAAATGAAAAACATGGATATGTCCGGCCCCTCTCGCAAAAGGAAATAAACTTTAACGAGGAACAACGCGTAGTACGACGGCAGGCCGTGCAGACAGGCACCGCCTGCTTTTTATTTTCGCGGGGTAAAAGGGAAATTGCGGGTTCTGCCTGCTCAATTGAACTCGCAGCACCGAATCGCGGAAGAACCATTAGTAGTCGGCTCTTTTGAATCAAAACATTAACACGCAGATAACACGGGAAAAAACAAGATAACCATGGATCAAATTATTATTAATAGATGTATCAGTGAGAATCCGTGCTTTTTTCAGTGTACTCTGTGTGCAAAAATCTCAAAGTAGCCCACCACCGAGACATTTCGAATCTTGAGATTCTAATTCCCGTGCGTTAAAGTCGATCCAAGCCTGGGGCGATGGGTCGAAATCAAAAGGCATGTTTAGCGGAGAATCAGGAGGTAAAAATGGGACGCATTATCATTCTGTCAGCAATGTTCTTCATTTTCGCAAACGAGTGCAACGCCCAGTTTGAGCAGGGCCGGAGCGAAGTCTCTTTCATGGGAAGCATGGGGTCTTACAGCTATAAGGAAAAGTCACGGACGACCTCAAGATACGAGTATTCAACGCCGGGGCCGGAACAAAAATTTTGATAACTAAATACGTGCTGATGAGATTGGAGTTGAACTACAGGTCGCACGACTGGAAGAACGATCACGGCTATGGAGCAAGCTACGACGAAACCTGGATAAACATAGGAGTTCTCGGCGGGTTTTCAATTCTGTTCTGATTTCATTTAAGACAACATCTTCAGTTTGGTGCCGCTCCGTCGCCGGGCGGCACCGCCTTTCTGTAATATTTCAAGACAGGTTTTCTTCACTTGGCGTTTGCACGTGTTGTCTCAAATGGGGCGCCACAAGCTATCCGATTTTGTATAAAAATCTCCCTGAAGCTATCATCAACGATAGAATCTCAGCTGTCGGTGTAAACCGCGAGTCGTGGATATCGGGCGGGCCCGAAAAACATGTGACGGAGATATCACCGGGCATGGACGGAAAGAGCGGGAAGTAAAGTCTTAACTCGGTCCGCGGGCTGTGGTACAGGCGTATCACATAGTTGTCATCTTGATCCGGTAAAAGTTATATTAGGTCAAACGATAACCAATGAGTAGAAGATCAGCAGCCGTTCGCGAGCAGGAATCTGAATTATTTGAGGGTTTGCCTGCAGCTACCCCGGAAAAAGCACGCCCCGTCCGGCAGGGGCGCCATAACACTCAGGGCAACAAGGTCGACGCAAAGGACCGGCACTTTCATGAGTGGTACAGGTTTGTCCTCTCCTTCCCCCCACATCTTGTGAGAACTTATATCGAGAAGTTTTCCATGGGAGACGATGTTACCATTCTTGATCCCTTTTGCGGTTGCGGTACGACATTAGTAGAAGGCAAGTTAGCGGATCTGAAGACCGTGGGGCTTGAAGCTAATCCATTCGCACAATTTGCGAGCAAAATCAAGACTGATTGGGGAATCAAGGCAGAAGAGCTTATCGACGACTCTCAGCAGATTGCTGAGCGGACGCTGTCACAACTCAGATATCAGGATTTGAATGATACGGGCTTCGTATCTGATTTGCCGGAAAACATCAAACTGCAAACTCTGTCGGAAGAAGAACAGAAATTGTTATTGGCAGAGTCGATTAGCCCGCTCCCATTGCACAAGTCCCTGGTATTACTGGAGAACATAAACAAATCCGAGAACAAAAGATTAAAAGGTCACCAGCTTCTTGCTTTCTCAAAAGCCGTCGTATTTGGCATAAGTAATTTACACTTTGGACCGGAAGTCGGTCTTGGTTCCATTAAGATGGATGTTCCTGTTGTCTCCACCTGGATGCAAGAGATTAACACGATGGCTAGAGATCTCGTGGAGGTTTATCGAAACAAATATCCCGCTTCGAAGGTTTTACTGGCCGATGCAAGGAACGTTTCCCAATACATCCCGCCTCAATCGGTAGATATGGTAATCACGTCCCCCCCTTACCCGAACGAAAAAGACTACACTAGAACTACCCGCTTGGAGTCGGTACTCCTCGGATTCATACATGACAAGATGGAGCTGCGTTCATTGAAATCCACGCTGATCCGCTCCAACACACGGAACGTTTACAAAAACGACGACGACGACAGGTGGGTTGCCAACCACAGAGAGATACAGCGCATAGCCCAGGCGATTGAGAGGAGGAGAATCGAACTGAATAAGGACTCCGGCTTTGAAAAACTATATGGACGAGTTACAAAACTCTATTTCGGAGGCATGGCCCGTCATCTTTCTTCTCTCAGCAATGTTCTGAAGCCGGGGGCGAAGCTCGCCTATGTTGTCGGCGACCAGGCATCATACCTGCGGGTAATGATCAAAACCGGAGAGCTGCTTTCGAAGATTAGCGAAGTCCTTGGATACAAAGTGCTCGGCCTTGATTTGTTCAGGACAAGATTTGCAAGCGCCACTAAAGAACAGATGAGAGAAGAAGTGCTTTTGCTGGAATGGCCCAATCGAAAGGTGAGGCAAAATGGCAAATGAACGCAGCTCGTACGAGCGGATTATCGAACTGATCTTTGGGGAACATTACAAACCTAACGTAACCAGTTTTGTCTTTGAAAGAGCAGAAATTGTGCGTGCTGCCGCCAGGCTAAAGGTCAAAACACCCAAGAATGTCGGTGACGTCCTGTATAGTTACAGGTACCGCCGCCTTTTGCCAGATGCAATCAGAAAGAAGGCCAAGGAAGGATACGAGTGGATTATCTTGGGTACCAAAAAGGGGGAATATAAATTTGTGCTGGCAAAGGAATTCAACGCCTCTCCGAACACCGATCTGGCAGAGACAAAGATACCGGACGCAACTCCGGAAATAATATCGCGCTATGCGCTTTCCGATGAACAGGCTCTGTTGGCCAAGATACGCTACAACCGGCTCATCGATGTCTTCACTGGACTTACATGCTACTCAATGCAGAACCATCTCAGAACCAAGATCCTGGATAATGTCCAGATTGAGACGGATGAGCTCTATGTTGGTATCGATAAGAGAGGCGTGCATTACGTGCTCCCGATCCAGGCGAAAGGCGGTGGGGAACGTATCGGCAGTGTTCAAATAAGGCAGGACTTCGACCTCTGCGCGGACAAGTTCCCAGATGCCATTTGCCGTTCAATCGGGGCACAGTTCATGGAAGATGACGTGATCGCTCTATTCGAGTTTGAGCTCGCTGCATCGGACATAAAGATAGTAGCAGAGAAGCATTATAGACTGGTATCCAATGACGATTTGACAAAGCAAGAGCTTGAGCAATATGTCAAACGTCCGGATTGAATCCGTCATATAGGCCCGAAAGTCGAATCCGGAGCACATCTTCTTTACAGAGGTTCACTTGAAGCCCAAATAGACAGATTCACGCTGTTCGCTTGCATTCGACTTCCCCCTTTTCTACATTTCTCAGTCCGGGTTAGCGCTTAAAAGTTGTTCCAAATCATAAAAGGAGTGCGTATGAAATTATCTGGTATCTTCTTTGTTTTTCTGGCGACCCTTGCTGCCGGATGCTCGCCGTTGATGTTGAAACCGGCAGACTTCTCGTGGCCGATCGAGGACGAACTGAAGTCCGACTCGCGCGGGATGGTGCAGGAGGATCGGTACAGCCTATCGTTCAGCATCAAGCCATTGATGTACACCGAGTTCAAAGATTCTGTCAATGTAAGCAACCGCACGATCCGGTTAATCCGGGACATAGAGGGATACTACTATATAACCGGCCCGAAGTTCAAGAACGTCTACGTGTTTTCGCAGGGCGACGGAGGTCTTGTTCTCGAGAAAGCAGTTCCGGTGTCGAAGGAGGGCCTCACCTCGCCTGCCTTCAATCAGAGGACCCCTTACATCGAATTGATCAACGGGAACGACAAGCCGATCATGCTTACCAAAGACGGAATTCACGAGGAGGAGAAGAAATGAGAACGCTTGTAAATTCAATAGGCACGATGACAAGAAGCATCACGGTAGTCCTCGTGCTGGGCTTTCTTGCCACGGCCGCAGCTCAGCAGAGATCCGACTATGAAACAGTCAAATCTTTCCAGGCCAAGTACAAGGCAATCAAGGAGGCAATCAGGGAGGCAAAGACGGTGCAGGACTGCGCCGACATCAATGCCAACATTACCGAGCTCGAAAAAGAATTTGCAGGAGATACAGTCCTTCTCAACAAGTCGCTGTACCCCGACAAGTATGACGATATGATCGCGAGCGTTAACGGTGATCTGAGTTACGCCCAGGATAAGCTTGGCCTGATCGAAACGCAGGTTGCGAGGATCACAGATCTTGAACTCCAGGTACGCACCCTCTCGGGGAAAGTCGACAGCCTGACAAGCGAGAACGACAAGCTGATGGCCTCGCTGGATGTTATGTCGAGGGCCGTCGAGAAAAACAAGCAGGTTGTAGATTCCCTGAACAGGATCATCTCGAGACTTCGCGCAGGACTGAGGGCGCGCGACGCTGCGATCTTCGCCATGGCCGACAGCATGTTCATGCAATACGACAAAAATGTGCAAGGGCTCCCCGAGCAGCAGAAGGGTTTGCTGATTCGAAAAGTGGAGAGCCGCAACATCGTAGGAAACATTCTCCAGGCGGCAAAGCAGAATACAAAATTCCTGGAATCGACTCAGCTGACCGGCAAAGACCTCATCTCGATGGTGAAGGAACAGAAGCAGTTCGGCTCGTACTGGAAGGGAGTCGGTCCGAAGCTTGCGGCGATTTACGTCGGGGCGAAGGAGCGCGGAAAACAAATCGCGGCGATAGATACGGCAATCGCCGTCTGGGGGAGGAAAGCCGATTCGACCCTCTGGGCAGGACTGAACTCAGAATTCTCGGGCAAACAGATCCCGGTCCAGCCGTTCCACAACGCGGACGAGTTCGTAGCGAACCTGAGCCAGTACCTCCAAACCCAGGGCGGCGATCCGAACGCATCGAACACCGACAAGGCAAACAAGCTGAAACATTTCCTTGACGACGTCTGGAAGCCGAGCGTGGGTTCACAGTGGATGCCGATGCTTGTTGACCAGGGAATCATTACCAAGGACCAGCAGACTCAAATTCAGACCAGACTCACTGCGTGGGAAAACGCAGCGTCGCCGTCTTATACGATCTGGTATATTCTGATCATCGTAGTGATTTTGGTGGTCATTGCTCTTGTCCTTAGAAAAAAGAGGAAGACGCCCCAGCAGTCACCCCCGCAAAATCCGTAGACAACCTTCCATCATTAAATGCTGAAACGGAAACGGCGGACTTAGGTCCGCCGTTTTGTTTTTCTGTTACAGGCTCTTCTTACCTGTCCACTGCCTTCATCATTTGATCGTTGTAGCGCGCGCCGGCGGCAACACCCGGAGAAGCTATCTCGCTTATCTTAGCCAGGTCATCTTTCGACAGCTTCATCTCCAGCGCAGCGATATTCTCTTCCAGGTACTTTTTGCGTTTCGTACCGGGAATCGGTACGATGTCATTCCCCTGAGCGATTACCCATGCCAGCGCAAGCTGGGCGGCAGTGCATTTCTTCTCTGCCGCGATCTGCTCGATTCTTCCGACGAATTCGACATTCTTCCTGAAATTCTCGCCCACGAACCGTGGGTTATCTTTCCTGAAATCCGTTTCGCCGAAACCGCTGTTGTCCTTTATTTGTCCCGTCAGGAATCCACGGCCGAGCGGGCTGAACGGCACGAAGCCGATCCCGAGTTCGCGGCAGGTTGGTAAAATCTCCCTTTCAACATCGCGTGTCCACAGAGAATATTCGCTCTGCAAGGCGGTTATCTTGTGGACTTTGTTGGCGCGCCTGATAGTCTTTGCCGATGCTTCCGACATCCCGATGAACCTGATTTTTCCTTCTTCGACGAGGCGCGACATCGCTCCTATCGTATCCTCGATCGGTGTCTCAGGATCGACGCGGTGCTGGTAGTAGAGATCTATCGTCTCGATGCCGAGACGTTTCAGGCTGGCTTCACACGCCTGACGTACGTACTCGGGTTTGCCGTTGATCCCCAGCGTTTTGCCGTCCTTCGTCCTGACATTACCGAACTTCGTCGCAATCAACATCTTCTTCCGGAAAGGCTTCAAAGCTCTCCCGACGAGGATTTCGTTCGCGCCGGCTCCGTAAACGTCGGCTGTGTCGAAAAATGTGATCCCGAGTTCAATAGCCCTATGAATCGTAGCGATAGACTCTTCATCGTTTCCCTGGCCGTAGGACTGCGACATTCCCATGCAGCCGAGGCCGAGGGCGGAAACTTTCAAACCGGTCTTGCCTAATTCACAATACTTCATGTTCTTCTCCAGAGAGATTTTTCTTCAATCTTAAGAAATTCAAAATTAAAGGTCAAAAGTCAAAAAAGGTGTGAAACCCGCTCAATATCGGCAAAACGCGCCGGCAATACTGTCCAATTTGCACTTTTGAATTCTAACCTTTGGCTTATATCAGAACGTATGGTACAACCCTAGATAATAACCAAAGTGCTTGTAGGAAGTAATGCCATTCCCGGCGTCACCGGATAACAGTATCTGGTAATCTCTTGCTACAGGGATGCTTCCTCCAAGGTGTATTCCGGTATAACCCGCGGCAACGACCGTCGAAGCGGTCTGGTGGAAAATCTCGGCACCAAGAAAAAATGCATCGCTGAAATTATACTGGACGAGGACTCCCGAGAAATCCCAATTCCTGTTTCCCGCACCAGGATTGAACCAGTAGCCATCGCCGCCGTAGATAGTCCAGTTACCGATGTCCTTCTGCAACCAGAGCGGAACGTAGAGCTGCGTCCTGCCGCTGCCAAGCCCTTTTGCAGCGCTACCGGTCGGGATTTCAACAAGAGGAAATACTCCGATGTCGGGTATGAGCCCGGATTGCTCCACGAAGCGATACTTAACTCCGATCTCGGTGTCACCGTAGCCCGCGTATGAAGCCGCTCGTTTCGGCGCGTCAAATGCCATCGGAGCAACAACGTGAAACTGGGTGTTCGGAAAAATGCCATAGTTGAATTCGACCGCCGGGCCCACGCCACTCGTCCCTGTTCCATCGACAACGCCCGAAGAGAAAAAGTATAGCTCTCCATGCATGTACGGCACCGGGACCGGATCGTCTGTGCGGAACGGCGGGCCGGCGAACGTTTCTACGGTCGCCGATAGCAGAAGAATAACCGCGGCGAGAATTATTTTGCGCTTCATTCTTTAATGATCTGGTTCGCTTTCACTCAATCTGAAAACGAGGAGACGACAGCTGAGGTCCCAGTGTCTCGTTCGTCGAACGCGATTTACGCTGAACGACCGGCGCAACTGCCCAAACTGCGAGGGATTGTGTCCGGCGACAGAACTCCCTCACGGCATTTGTCTCTATTTTTCCGCGATGTGAATTTTGTCGAAAGATTTCACTATCTCGGTACAAATGTACGTTAACCCGGCACCGGCAAACATCGCTTTGAACTCTCGCGTGCTGTACATTCTCACGTGCTCCGGTTCAAACATCTTGACAATCTTGTCGACCAGTTTACCGAACAATGTATCGGTAGTCGGATCGAGTATATAAACCTTGCCGCCGGATTTCAGGAGCCGGTGAATTTCATTCATGACCTTCTCGGGGTCCAGGTAGTGATGGAACGAGTGCGTGCATATTATTACATCGAAGAATCCGCTCTCAAGCGGGATCGACCGGGAATCCGCCTGGACAAAGTGGAAGTGTTCCTTTCCTGCGAAGTTTTCTCTTGCCTTCTCGATCATTTTTGAGGAGAGGTCGATCCCGTAGAACATGCCTGCATCATTAATGGATTGCGCGGCAAGATTCACGGCCCAGCCTGTACCGCAGCCTATGTCGAGAAAACTCATATTCTCTTTGAGATTCAGCAGCGAAACGACTTTTCTTTGCCCGTCGCGGAGGAACTCGTATCTCCAGTTGTTTCCGTCAAGAGATCCTGCCCACTTGTCCCACTTCTTCTTGTTCAGCTCATTATGTTTGGTTATTGGCTCCATTTCCCTGCTGAGTCAAAATTCAAATGTCAAAAGTTAAAACCACCTCTCAAAAGCGAAAGCCCGCGAAAACGTATCGATCGGGTTTCATTTTTAATTTTTGAATCGTGACCTTTGACTTCCAGATTAGATATTCACCGACTTCATTGCTGCTTCGGGATATCGGAGACCAGCCGCAACGCCCGCAGGCGCAACTCTGTCGATCCTCTTAAGATCTTCCGGTGTCAACTTTACGCTCGCGGCGGCGACGTTCTCCTCGAGATATTTGATTCGCTTGGTGCCCGGTATAGGAACGACGTCATTTCCCTGCGCGAGGACCCACGCCAGAGCGAGCTGCGCCGGGGTGCATTTCTTTTCGCCGGCAAGCTTCTCGATCTCAGCGACAAGTCTCAAATTCTTCTCCATGTTCTCACCCTGGAAGCGCGGGTTCTGACGCCGGAAGTCCGCCTGATCCAGGACATCCAGCTTCTTGATGGCACCCGTGAGAAAGCCTCTTCCGAGCGGACTATACGGGACAAATCCGATCCCGAGCTCTCTGCACGTTTTCAGAATCTCGCTTTCGACATCGCGTGTCCACAGTGAATACTCCGTTTGGAGGGCGCTGATCTGATGCACCTTATTCGCCCTGCGGAGCGTTGCCGCGGACGCTTCCGACATTCCGAGAAATCTCACTTTCCCTTCCTCGACGAGTTTTGCCATGGCGCCGATCGTGTCTTCGATAGGCGTGTTGGGGTCCACGCGGTGCTGATAATAAAGGTCTATCGTGTCGACGCCGAGTCTCTTGAGACTGGCTTCGCACGCCCGGCGGACATATTCCGGCTTTCCGCTTACGCCCAGACGTTCCCCGTTCGGACCTCGGACGTTCCCGAACTTCGTGGCAATCACCACTTTGTCACGGTGCGGCTTCAAAGCCTTTCCGACAAGTTGTTCGTTGATGAATGGGCCGTACATATCGGCCGTGTCGAAGAATGTTACGCCGAGCTCGATTGCCCGGTGAATCGTTCTTGTCGACTCCTCGTCGTTTTTCGGCCCATAGAATTCAGACATCCCCATGCAGCCGAGTCCGAGCGCAGATACCTTCAATCCTGTTCTACCAAGCTGTCGTTGTTCCATTATCTCTTTCCTTTCAATATCAAAGATGAAACTCTTCGTTTTGAACTATTTTGTGACCCATTCTATTGCAACAATTCGTTGTCCGTTTACGTTCTTCGCCTCATCGGATGCGAGGTAGACGGCGGGCGGCCCCATCACGGCCGGGTCGATCAGTTTGCTTCGTTCAGATTGCGAAAACGAATCCGGAATCATTCCGGTGTCGGTGGCACCGCCGGGGAGGAGGACGTTCATTGTAATTCCGGTACCGCCCAATTCCTGTGCCCAGATTGTGCTCATCGATTCAAGCGCGGCTTTTGAAGGCCCGTAGGGCGTGAAACCTTTACGCTTCATCGTCTCGTAATTCATCGAGATGTTGATTATCCTGCCGGATCCACGCTTGAGCATGTGCGGAATAACCTCGCGAGTCATGAGAAAAACACCGTTGACGTTCGTGTCGATCACCATCCGCCATGCATCGGGGTCCGCTTCCCAAAAAGGCTTCGGTTTCGTCATGAAATTGTCGTTGACGTATTTCATCCCGCGTCCTGCGTTGTTGACGAGTATGTCGATCCGGCCGAACTCGGAAATGACACAATCGACGAGCCTCTGTACATCGTTCTTGACGGCAACATCGGCAAGAATGGCAGTCCCACCGATTTGCGACGCGACCTTTTCTATTTCATTCTTCTGTCTTGCTGCCGTGACGATGACTCTCGCTCCTTCTTTCGCGAACGTTTCGGCAATTGCTCTTCCGATCCCGCGGCCGCCACCGGTTACGATTGCAACCTTGTCTTCGAGCTTCATGTCCAGTTTGTCTCCATGATTGCATGGCGAGAAAATGACACACTGATAACACGGAAATGCACGGATTTCCACCGACCCGTATTTTCATCTTTCTTAAATCCGTGAAAATCCATTTTATCCGTGCGATCCGTGTTCCAATTCATCTCTCGGGTTTATCTGTCCTGCGACAATCTTTCGAGCATCCAGTATGGGTAGACACGCGGCGGCTTGCTGAGTTCGTCAAGTCGCGCCACCTCTTCGGGGGTCATCTCCCAATCGGTCGTCTTCAGATTGTCAGTCAGCTGTTCTATCTTCTTTGCACCGATGATGACCGAAGTGACTCCGGGTTTTCTGAGGAGGTAATTCAACGCCGCCTGCGTGATAGTCGCCTTGTGATTGCCGGCTATCTTCTCCAGTTCGTCTACGATATCGAAGCCCTTCTCTTCATCGTATTGAAGGAACTGGTTTGTCG
>JAJYJD010000335.1 GCA_021789755.1 Bacteroidota bacterium | reverse complement strand
ATCATCAGTGACGATTCCTTTAACGATTGAATACTGAGAGGATATCCCCGCGCCATTTTCGTCGCTGCAGCCGTACAAAGCAAGTGTTCCGGAAATAATCAGAAGGGATACAAGAATTTCAGGCAGTTTCGGTAGGATCCTCAAATCAATCCTCGGCCCAGGCGTTGTCGTTTTACTCATTTTCCCTTGATTCACGTTGTGTACACACTCTGACGATGAGTTGAGAGTTCAACAAATTTACGTGCATTATCCGTTACATCTCAAGTCACCGGCAGAGGCTGATCACGTCGGCTCTGATCTTCGGTCTGAATGATCTTGAGATTCGACGTCTTGCGACATCTCCCCTAGTGTTACCTTTATAAGTTCATCAAGTAATTTAGATTTGGTAACCTGCAGTAATCCCGAATAGCGCAGGCGCGACGAGCTGGTAGCCCGTCACGTGTGTCAGAAGTGTGATCCTAACGTCTCCAGATAGCCGGATTTTTTGACTCAAATTCCCCTCGACGCTCGGGGAAAGATAAAGTCTGTCATAACCCGTGTTTGCCGGGTCCGTTCCAATTATCGTGCTGCTCCGTATAATAGTATGTCAGGAACATTCGCAGGCCTGCTGAAGCGGCCATCATTCACCTCGCGCCGACGGAGAAAACATTGCACCCGCAGGCGCACGCGAATGAAGACGAGGGGAAAGAAAGCGAACTGACATTGACTTTGGCCAGAGATACAATAAATCGATAAAAGATCGCATGATATCTTAATGCCACTGCATTGGGTTGACAGGTGCGGCTCTTTCAAGCTCAGAATTCCCACCCGACAAGAGCGGATTGAGCGGCATCACCTGAGGAACAGGCTATAGGTCAGAACGGAGAACACGACGGCGGTAAACGCTGCGTATTTGACATTCCGCTCAGTGAACGCGAAGAAGAGCATGGATGCCAGTACACGGATGTATGGAGTGAGCATCAGTGTCGCGATGCCGAGGTTTACCAATAGTCGCGGACGGAAGGGAGGGTGAGCGGCTCGCGCAAAGTTGTGAAGGATAAAATGGAAAAGATTCATCCCGGCGATGGAATATTCAAGGCCGAGGCGTCCCGTCGCGACGTAATGCCAGACTACGCCGACGGCGATAAGACCGATGCTGACCAATACTCCGATCAGAAGTATATACCCGACAAGCACGTCCATCTTGAGCTCGATGGAGTTTGCTACGTTTGGCTGACCTTCATTTGCTTTATTCGGTGCATTTGTCATGCTATCATTCCGATCCCTCGAACAATCATTTCAATTCCGAGGATGGCTAAGACTACGAGAAAGAACAGCCGGACGGACTGGTTTGTGAGGCGTACGAGAAGCCGGGTTCCGACGAATGCCCCGGCGACGATTCCGATTATTACCGGTGCGGCAAGAGCCGGGTTGATCATTCCTGCCGCGAGATAAACGCTCGTGCCCGCAAGCGCGGTAACGCCGATGATGAGGTTGCTGGTGGTTGTGGAGACTTTCGGCGGGAGCCCCATCACAAGGTCGTGTATGAGGACCTTCAGAGCGCCTGCCCCGATTCCGAGGAGACCTGCGATAAGTCCCGCACCGAACATCAGCGGTCCTCCGAAATATGCCCGCCGCCCGCGATAGGAGATCGTTTCGTGCGAGGCCTGGTCGTAGTATTCGCCTTTCAGCTGCAGCCATTTTGAAAAACCGTCCTGGTGTTCGATTGCGTGCCACTCCTTGTTCTTTTGCAGAAGCAGTGCCAGCCACGAACCGAGAAGGACAATGCCGAAAACTATGAAAAGCGGAGCCTGCGCTGCTAGGAGTGTAATAGCTGCGCCGACAAGCGCGCCCGTTATTGTAAACATTTCCAGGAACATTCCGACTTTGAGGTTTGTGATTCCGTCGCGCACGTATGCCGATGCCGAGCCGGACGATGTGGCTATGACCGAAACGATACTGATCGCGATCGCGTGCTTGATGTCCATGCCGAACAACGTGAGCGCGGGTATCAGGATTACTCCTCCTCCCATCCCGCTCATCGCGCCGATGAAACCGGCGACGACTGAAATTCCCAGCAATAGTTCAAACGACATTCTATTTCCTTTTTAGCGCTCTTTTGCAACCGGAATGCATCATCGCAAGCACGGTACACACGGCGGTGTGGATACTGACTTGACCATCGATTGTGGCGTTCTCCGCCGACGGGTCCAGTCTATTCTGTAATTCTAAAATTGCTTTGTCCCGATGTCCTTGCTACGTGAACAACAAATCCATCTTGTAGAAGTTCCAGTGGAATTTGTCTGATCAGAGAGTAAGACCTGTTGAATCTCTTTCTTTATGGTTTTTTTATACCCATTGTGGATACTTTTACGACTCTTTGATTGCTGACCAGGGAGATAACTCCCATATTTATGCTCGAAAAACAAAGGCCATAGGTTGATATGATAATCGGACTTGTAATTGCCACCGCACTGCTGATCTACCTCACATACACGCTCATCAGACCGGAGAAGTTCTGAAATGGCATTCGGGGCTCACGACATCATACAGATAGGCGCCTTCATCCTGGCGCTTGCTCTGTTGTCTCCTCTGCTGGGGAGCTTCATGGCAAAGGTGTTCACCGGCCAAAAGAACTTCCTGACTCCGGTTTTTGGCAGGATTGAAAGGTATTTTTACAGGATATGCAGGATTGATCCCGACGAAGAGATGGATTGGAAGAATTACCTGCTCGCGGTTATCGCGTTCAGCTTTGTCGGCCTGGTCGTACTGTGGTTGATGATGGTACTTCAGGCGTACCTTCCATGGAACCCGCAGCATCTTCCGAATGTCTCATGGGACCTCGCGTTCAACACCGCTGTCAGTTTCATGACCAATACAAACTGGCAGTCCTACGCGGGAGAGACGACGCTCAGCTACTTCGTTCAGATGGCGGGGTTGACCGTTCACAATTTTGTCAGCGCTGCCGGTGGAATCGCGGTAGCGCTCGCACTTATCCGCGGGATATCGCGCACGACGACTGACGGCCTCGGCAACTTCTGGGCTGATCTCGTCCGGACGACGCTGTATATCCTTCTTCCGCTCTCGATAATCCTGGGCTTCGTCCTTGTCGGGGAAGGGACAGTGCAGACTCTTAACGGTTATGTGCATGCAAAAACCCTCGAAGGCCAGGAGCAGGTGATAGCTGTCGGTCCCGCCGCCTCACAAATAGCTATCAAGCAGCTCGGGACAAATGGCGGAGGATTCTTCAATGCCAACAGCGCCCATCCATTTGAGAATCCGACCCCGGTAACGGATTTTCTGGAGATGTTGTCGATTCTCCTTATTGCCTCATCACTGGTTTATACGTATGG
>JAJYJD010000048.1 GCA_021789755.1 Bacteroidota bacterium | reverse complement strand
GCAAAGAAGCGAGGAACTTGACAGGATGGAGAAGCAGCTGAGGGAAATACAGGAAAAATTGGGGAGCGTGAAGGGGAAGTAAGGGCAATAGTATTGAGCCACGCGCCTCGCGTGAGAACGATGGGACAGTGGATGGTTTGGTGAGGAGGTAAGGGGACATCCTTAACAGAATGAAACGTTTGAAGGCAAGGCGGCATAGTCGCTATTCAGCGCGCTTAAGTTTGGCGGACCAGGCTCCTTCGATATTTCAGATTTACCCTCACAGACTTCGCACCAAGTATTACTAACGCGATTCCTCCGGCGAGCAGTGCAGACGTAAAATCAATTCGTCCCGGGAAATCAGACTTCATCACAATTTCCCTTGCAGTTCTGAGTGCGAAGATGAAAGACCACAAGCTAACAGCACCAATCTCTGCAAGGACCAGGCCGACCAGGATGTTTGCGATTGACTCATACACTGGAAGTCTGGGCCGTTCCAAAGGCATCTTTCTTCCCAGCTTTTCATATTCTATCTGCAACTCGAGCCTGTGCCGTCTTTCCTGCTGATCGAAGAACGCAGAGATAATGACAGCCAGAATGAAGATGGAGATGAACATCGCCTACCCTTTCCTCAGTATTCCAGCGTCCCTTATTGCCATCATCAGCAGAAGGACCATGACTAACGTGAGTTCCGCCACAAGGATCATCAGCGCACCGGTGTAGTGCAAGCCGATTCTGTTTACGAAAATCACTCCCCCTAAAATCATTAGAAAGAGAAGAAACGCCGTGATAACCGTCGTCGTTACTCTGCCCCAATTGGGAGGATTTCCGAATTTCGGCTCAATGCCGTTGCGCAATTCGAGTATCATTTTCTTATGTCGAATGTCGCGCTCGCGGTATTCCCAAAATCCCCACGCCGCGATTAAGACAATCTCGACGACGATTTGAATAACGGCAATTACAGATTCCACTTGTATCCTCCTTAATTCAATTAGTTAGACCTGTCCTCACAGGTTTTTCTTTCAATGAAAGAAATTTACCTTGCAAGAAGTCTAATACCGTGTAGGAAGCTCAAAACACTGCAGGCATACTTGAAAAGCAAGGGTGGCAAGAAAGCGGGAGCTCGCGGAGCGTTCCGAGACATAGTCGATCTTTACTCTGCTCGTGTATTCAACCTCTCGCTTAGAATATTGGGCAGCCGGGAAGACGCCGAGGAAGCCACTCAGGACGCGTTCATGAGAATACTCAAAGCCCTGGATGATTTCAGGGGCGATTCAGGTCTTGCGACGTGGATATGGCGAATCACGACAAATGTCTGCTTGACCCGCAAAAAAAAGAAGAGCATTGCCTCGGTCAGTCTCGACAGCGTTGAAATCGACCCGCCTGACGGGAGAGTCGAGGACTATTCAAGACAGGAAAGATCGTTCTTCGCCCGCGAGCGCGCGGACACGATTAGTCGATACATTTCTATGCTGCCGCCCGGTGAGGCAACCGCTATTACATTATTCTATTTTGAAGAATTGTCTTACGAAGAAATATCTGACGTTTTGAAAATACCCATCGGCACGGTATCCACTGACCTGCACAGGGGACGACAAAGGCTGGGAGAATTGCTGAGGGAAGAGAGGGAAGAGCCATGAACTGTGAACTCACACGAATCGAAATCGACATCAAGGCTGATTTGAGAAAAGTGTTCGACGTGGAGAGTCTTTCGCGTGAAGCACGTTCTCATCTTGCGGAATGTTCGGCGTGCACCCGGTATTTCGAATCAGCCCGTGCCGCAGGAGACGCGATAATGAATGAGCAGCTCGTCGCGATGCCTGCCGGGCTTCACGACAGGCTTGTCCATCTTGAAGATAAGGACCGCGCGGAGAGTGTGGCGATGTTCAACTGGCAATTGATTTCCTATGTTCTGAAAATAGTTATACCGGTTACGTTAATATGGGCAATCGGGAGAATAATGCCGCCCCCTGCATTCATCCTCGTTGAAATATCATTGATAATCTTCGCGATGATTTTAGTATTCGAAAAAATCGGAAGAAGGTTGGTGACGGATAGAGTCTAGACGCACGAGGAGCGGGGGCAAAAAACGCGAAGGCCTGATGGAGAAATTTTCCACAATGAACACATGGACTATTAGTTAATTCTCTGCGCTCTTTGTGGCTTTCTTTGTGAACTTTGCGGTAAGAAAAGGGCCTTCCGGTCGGCAGCCGTCATTCAGAAGTCCGTAGACAAAACCAGCGAGTAATTCCTCATCGGGGCCATGTTTCCGATCATTTCGACGTAGTAGTAATTGAAAAAGTTGTTGACGATGAACGTCGCGCTCAGCGGAAAGCCGGCCGAAGTGAGATCGACTCCCGCGCGAACGTCCGTTACGTATGCGGGAACCCTCTGGTCGCCGTTCTTCACGATTCCCAGTTGAACCAGCTGCTTGTCGTAATTCTCGAACGCGCTTATATACCTGAAGTCTACAGAAGCACGATAAATCGATTTACTGAAGTCCGCCGAAACATAAAGCAGTTCTCGTGACCGGTATTTCAGCAAGTCGTGTGTCGTCAGGTCCAGGGGATAGACGTAAGTGTAGCTCCCTTTGAGCGTGAGGAAATCCGTCCCGGCATCCGTCGAAGCATCTATCTCGTACCCCTGCACCCGGGCACGTGTCACGTTCTGGAACGTCACCTGACCCGTGTTGTTGAATTGCGGCTCGATCATGTTCCAGTAATCGCTTTGGAACACCGCCGCGTCGATCAGGCCGAAGTACCCGACAGGCATTCTCCCCCCGATCTCCTCCGAAACACTCCTCTCAGGAAGGAGCAGCGGATTCGGAATGATGGATAAGCCGCCGGACTGGATGGATGCGTATGTTTCGGCAACGCTCGGAGCACGGAATCCGGTTCCGATGGAACCGCGGAGCGAGGCGCCGCTCCCCAGATCGAAGACCAGACCCGCCTTCGGATTGAACTGGTTGAAAGGCGACTTCCCTTCTATCTTCTCGTAATCGTACCTTGCCCCGACAGTCGCGTGGAGACGATCGAATTTTCTCTCCGCCTGGAAGTACAGCGCGCCCGAGTTGCTCGACTTGTTTGTGAAGGAATTCGAGTTGATGTAATCGACCTGGCCGTCGACGCCGAAAACCAAAACGGTCGACGGGTCCATGTTGCAGGTCCCCTGCAATTCAAGATAGCCTGTGTGCGAAGTCGAAGTGTCGCTGATTCCAGACGGCGAGTTGCCGAGATTGTCATACCAGTGGTTGAAGTAATAACTTCCGCGGACGATGTAGAGGAACCGGCTGGAGACCACGTCGGTGTAAATTCCGGAAAGGTTCGCGCGGGTCGAATTCACCCACTGACCGAGCGATGTGCTCACGGGCTGGAGTGCATGGTTGATGTCCTGCCAATAGAGAAAATTGCCGGAGTATTGGTTGAACACATCACCGAATATTTTCAAGCTCCGGTTCTCACCGAGGTTCCCGGCCGTCTTGACGAAGAGGTTCAATCGACGAAAGAAATCGTTCTGAATATAACCGTCGTCTTTCTTATAGCTGAGCGAAGCTGTCACGCCGAAGTCGCCGAGACCGATGGGCTGTGAATGCGTGATCGACGCACCCTGGAAGAACCTTTCCTTCGCCGACCACTGCCACTCTTTGTAAGTCGGCTGCTGATAGAAACCGCCGTAGACTTTCACACTCGTCGAATTGACGTCGACATTGTTCTTCGTGATGACGTCTATAACGCCGCCGAGTGCGCTCGACCCGTAGAGCGAAGATCCTGCGCCCTTCACGACTTCAACGTGATCGATCTCCGACACCGGTATAGCTTCCCAGACTGCCTCCCCGGTGTCGCCTGTAAGCATCGGGATGCCGTCGATGAGAAGAAGTACCCGGCTCCCGATGCCGCGGGCATAGCCGCTCGACCCGCGGATGTTCACCTGGTCCTGCACAAAATTCACTCCCGGCACGTAACGCAGCGCGTCGTCGAGCGAGATTATGTTCCTTCTTTCCATCGAGGCCGAACTTACCAGGCTCACGCTGACGGGGACTTCGGTCAATAACTGGCTCCGCTTGCTCGCGGTTATCACGACCTGGTCGGTCTGGATCGGCGATGGCCGGAGAAAGGCCTCAAGGCGCGTCCCGTTCGGCGAAGCAGAGACTGTGTCGATGAACCTCCTGTAACCGATCATCGAAACGGTGAGCCGGTACTCACCTATGGCGACTTTCTCGAAAGCGAAGCTCCCGTCGACCTGTGAAAGCACGCCGGTCTTCAGCGGCTTCTGAGGGCCGCGGGATTTGAGCATGACGGTTGCGCCCGCAATCGCGCTCGAATCCTCCGCAGAACGGACCACTCCCGAGATCCTGGCCTGGCAGTAGCTAGTGCCGTGGAGAAGGAGAAGCGATGCCGCCAAGAGGATTGGGCGGCAAGTTTTTGAAATCCACATAAATATCAATCCCGTTGACAAATGAACCGGGCGGAACCTCGACCGGCTCAGGAGATCCCGCCCCATGTGAATAACCGTAAGCTCCCACGACTTCCCAGTCCTGAAACACATTCGGGCCGTACTGCATAGCCACAACCACATACTGGAAGGAAGCAGCCGAATCAAGAGTGAAATTATACGACAACGAATCTACAAACTTGGACAAACCAGTCGTCCCGATCGCCGGAAAGACCTCCGCCTTTCCCGATAGAACTTCGTTATAAACATCTGTCGGCGGGTAGTTGTAGAACGCCACTATCCGGAGGTCCTGGACGCTGTCTGTCGGCGGCCAGGCTGAGGTGAAGTAAATCGTACCTCCGAACCCGGGCTGGATGCCCGTCGACGTTTGAAGAGGCGCGAGGCCGTGGTTGCATCCCTGCAGCACCAGGGCACTCAAAACCGAGAGGAGCAGTGCGCCGAAAAATACCACACATGCGTGACAAGGATTCCCTTGATGGCTTTCTCCGCGATTGCCCTTCCTGACACACAGAATCCCACAGAGATACCACAGACTTCCACGTAAAGCTGCTTCAGTCTCACATTTGTGAGCTTGCCTTTTTCGGAAAGTATGCATTCCTCTTTGTCTCTCTCCGTTTATTCTGCGTGAACCTCTATGAAATTGCTTGCGCTCTTGAACATAGGTACGCGGACAATAGCTGTTCCCACCGTTTCGAAACAGCTCGTATGTTCACTCATACCTACTCTCTTATGCTGAACAGCGTCCAGGGATGAGAGCCCATATCGTGAAGGAATTTGCCCTCCCATTTATACCCGGGGTGCTCCCTGAAAAAATCCGAGGCGACGAAGTCCTCACCGCAAGGATGTCCCATTCTCGCCTGGAACTCCATCTTGTTTGCGAGTGCCGTCGTTGTCACCTTTCCCTGCACCGCGCCTGCCGGGTTGAACGGCGACCATCCCCACTGCCGAATGCCGCGCGGGTCATCGTCATTGTGCCCGCAGATCACATACGCATCGGGGCCTTCCTTTCCACGCACCTGGTCGTAATGGTCGCCAAGGAAATTCTCGGCGAGATCGACATCTATTTTGCCTTTGTATTCCTGCATCAGCCGCTCCCAGCGAAGCCTGCGGTCGTTCATCGAGCTGTATTTATCGCCGGGATTAAAGACCGTTTCTTCCCTGATTAGTTCAGGGTCGCTGGGGAAATTCGAGCCGGCGAAGTAACCGTCTCTGGTCCGCCACACTTTGTAATTCCTGAGGCCGAGCTCGACGCGTGCGATCTCGTTTGTCTTTGTATCTCCGACAAGCCAGTCGTTTGCGTAAGCGCCGTTGTTTCCCTTCGTCATAATGCGCACGAAATCATCGATGCTGTTTGCATACTGCGCCGCCTCCCTTGCGCGAACGAATTCCGGCACTCCGGTCGTATCGAATCCTCTGAATTGAGCTATTGTCGTTTCGGTGATCATGATACCGGCGCTGTTTTCGGCGAAATCGTCGCCGCTGTCGATGAAACCGGGAAACGCGTCCATCAGTATCCTGTTCCCTTTTTCCGGAACGATGTCTTCAATAATATTCCATCTCTCGCCGATTATGTAATCGGTCCAGCAGTTGTGTGCCATGACGATCTTGCCGTCGGATGTGTAGCTTCCCGTCGCGATGAAGGCGCTGCAGTTTCCGGGCGCGTCGTCCTTTCCTTTCCCTTCAAGGAGGTGTCTACGCAGTTGAGGCAGGTAATAATAGGCAAGCTCCATCCATCCGTTGAGCGCGGTGATGTCGATCGCATCATACTTTTTCCCGCGCGCCTCGAGGCCCTCGGCTATCCCCTCAATCTCCTGCCTGTACTCGTCGGTGAGCCTCGGCCAGTACATTCGTTCCGCCGCGCCCCTGTAGAAACTCCATTCCTTGTGAGTTGTGCGTCCCAGGTAGAACCGGAGCATCCTGATCGCGTCATCTATTTCAGGTGCGAGGAGATATCCGTCCTGGTACCCTATTTCGTTCGGTGCGCCCTGAAGATGGACATAGATCCAGCCGTTTTTTTCTGTCCGATAGGAGTGTGCGAGTCTCGGGTCCTGTGCTGCCATGGCAAGGCTCACCGCTGTCAGAACCGCGATCAATATTCGACCGGCTCTCACGATGGTTCCTCCTCCATGTAATTGATATGGGATTTACTACCCTCAGGTATCAGTTACTCTTTCGCAACGGGTTCCTGAAGACGTTGTCCGGGACCGACCAGGCATTGGGAAAGCCGTGATCGATTATATAAGCGACGGCCTGGTTAGCCTCGTACCGCGCGCGGAAGTCGCCGACGCGGACCTTGTAATAAGGTGAGTCGTATACGATGTAACTGTTGTAATTTGACAGGAGCGAGTCGGCCTTCGCCTTCATCCCGATGGCCTCCGAAAGATTTTGAGTCGTCAAGAGCTGCACGCGGAAACCGGGGACCGTATTGTAACCGCCGCTGCTGCCGCTGATGATTTCCAGCGTGTCCTTCTTCGCCGCGACCGTGTCCTTGTTCGCGCGTGCGGTATCCTGGCTCCCGATGAGAGAGTCGACTTTGCCCGCCGTTGTGTCTTTGATAGCCGTTGTGTCTTTGATAATTGTGACCGTTATTCCGGTGGTCGCCGAAGCGGCGCCGGCACTTGTGTCGGTCCCCGCCGTCTGGGCGGCGGCGATACCTGCCCACAATAAGATCAGCGATAAATAAAGGAATAAAGATTTTTGCGGGGTTGAGAAAGATGAACGCGACTTCACAGCTGGCTCCGGTGGACTTGTTATCCTCATTTTCCTCTTTTAGAAGTTATGGCCGACGCGTTTTCAAAACAAGTGAATCGTGTCATGATAATTCGTCCATGAAACCGAAGGCGACCATGCGCGTTCGCCGGCAAAAAAAGAGGGCGGACAGATTGCTCCGCCCGCCCTCTGGGTAGAAGGTCGATAGGGACGACCTTACTTCAGCAAAAGCATCTTCTTTACAGCCGTGAAGCTCGGAGTGGAAAGTCTGTAGAAGTATACTCCGGTCGGGAGCATCTCGCCATTCCGGTTGCGCGCATTCCATGTCACTATATGGGATCCGGCTGACATATTACCGTCGACTAGCGTCGCGATATTCTGGCCGAGTATATTGAAGATCGCGATCGTGACGTGCATCGATTGCGGGATGCTGAACGCAATCTGCGTAGTCGGGTTGAACGGGTTAGGATAGTTCTGGTCAAGCGAGTAGTTCACCGGTTGGATCACTTTCTCGTGCACCGCCAGCGGGATCTCCGGGCTGACCGTCAGGTTCGAAGTGGATGATACGGGAGCTCCGCTCGCATTGTAAGTCGGCGAGGAAGTCTGAGACGAACCTGATGTGAATCCGACGACGTCGGTGGACACCGTGTACGTTCCGGGAGCAACTCCCGAGATCGTGTAGGCACCGTCGCTGCCGGTGATTGCGTATCCAGCAAGGTTTCCGTTAGCGTTGAACGCGTAGACCAGCGCTCCGCCTACACCCGATGAACCGGATGTGACCGTTCCGTTGATCGACGTGTAGCCGGCTATCGAGGACGGCATCGGCATCACGTATATGTTGACTCCGCTTGTCGAGTTGCCATCCACCGGCACTGCCGTGGCCTCTTTCCACCTTACCGTCGGCCCGGTCAGGCTGTAGAATGACGGCACGTAGTTGCCGAGCGGGATCGCGAGTATCTTGTAATATCCAGGAGGCAGGTTCTTGAGCGTGTATGCCCCTGTGCTGTCGGCATCGGCAAAGTAAGCGCCGGCAACGTGCATCCTGAGCGTATCGCGATGGTCCCATACATCACGGAACGCGATTATCCTGGCGGCCAGGCCTGCACCACCTGTCGAGTCGATTACCATACCGCTGATCTGGCCGAGCAATACCGGCGGAAGCTGCGGCAATGCGAAATTTATTCCCGTGGTATCGCTGTTTACCGCTATGATGTCGGCCGAGAGAAGGTTTGACTCATTGTTGTAGAATATTCTCAGGTAACCGCTCGCCTGGGCAAAGGCAATGTAGAATCCCTGCGGCAGCGTATCGGAATAAACTCCATTGCTGTCCGTACGCGTCTTGAAGATAAACGGCGAATCCCCGTCGAGGCTGAAGTGACGGATCGTATGCCGTTCCTGGTACATATTCTGGAAAAGGTCTCTGTAATTATCACCCATCTGCCATTCGTTCTGAGCTTCCTCGGCGGCATTGAATACGAACCCCGCCCTGGCAAACACTACGAGTGCGCCTTTCAGGGCCGTTCCGTTCGTGTCGGTCACCGAGCCGCTGACTTCGAACTTGGGAAGGAGCGCAAAGCGATTCGGCAGCTTGAAGTTTGCAACCTGAGTCGTCGTGTCGACAACGGTTACCGGAGTCGCATTCATGATACTGTAGACCCCGTCATACCACTGCGCCACGTAATTCGGATCTGACGGTGTCGCGTGCACGAGATAACTGCCGGCATCGACATGATGGATCGCGTAATAGCCGTTCGAGTCCGTAACCGCCTGGTAATTGAAATGCCAGTCCATATCTCGCTGGTAAAGCTTCACGAGCACGTTGCGGAGCGGATGGTTGAGCGTGTCTGTCACTACGCCGGCGATTGTCCCGTTTACGCTGGAGACTCTTATCGCGTACTCCTGCCTTGCACGGCCGCCCAGGCTGGAAGTGACAACCACTTCGACCTCGTACCATCCTCTGGCCGCGGGAGTCCAGTTGATTAATCCTGTTGAGTTGATGGTCATGAGCGCGGGGTGGTCTTCACCGAGTGAGTAGCTCAGGACCGCCGTCGAGTCCGAAGAGACTGCCTGAACCTGATACGAGTAGAGCGAATCCACGGTCGCGTTGTACGACGGCGTCGATGTAATCGTAACATGATCACGGTAGATGTTTTCCGAATCGACAAACACTTTTGCAAAATTACTTGCCATGACCTGACCGGAACCGTTGAAAGCTCTTACCTGATAGACCAGGATCGCACTGCCCGACGGCATCGACGTGTCCTGGTATGCGGTTGCCGTAGTGGAATCTAATCTATTGTAACTGACACTGAGACTCGTATCGCTAATGCTCATCTGTCCACGATAGACGAGGTAGTATGCCACGGAAAAACTCTCCGGCTGCTCCCAGGAGAGTGCCACCTTTCCTTCTTCGATGGATGCTTCGAGAGAGAAGCCGCCGCCCATCATCTGCGCGAACGCAGACGAGAAAGTCAGCATCAATCCCGCCATCACCAGGAAAGAAAGGGTGTATGCGTTTCTTCTCATAGTTTCCTCCAGTTTTTAAGTATATAAATCACAACCGGCATGCCGAATTCTATGCGGTCTTCAGGTGGCCGAATGAGGGGGATTTACATCAGAGAATGCAGATCGTGACATGCAAAAAATGCATCTCAAGTGCATGGCATGCAGGAAGGATTGAGTGGATGCCGGATCAGAAAGTAATATGCAGGCCCAGGTTCATAGACCTGGTCGACGGAGAGTAATTCGCATCGAGATTCGGAGGGAGATTCAGAAACGCATCAAGCTCGGAATAGACGTAAATCAGCACAAATGCAGAGACAGAATAGATTTCAGTTTTATAGTACAAATTGTAAGTGTTATAACGGCTCTCCGCAATCGAGGGAGTAGAAGCATTGAGATAGTTCGTTCTCGCGTCGCGGCGCAGGAAATCCGACGCGATTGCAATCACCGCAGCTGCGGCACCCGCGCCCAACAGAATATATCCCTTCGTCCTTCTTCCCTGGTGAAGCTGATCCCATCCGGGAAAAAGAATCGCCCTGAAGGTGGGGCCGTGTGAGACAGTTACGAGGTTTCGCGATTGACTGCCAGCTTCCGACTCGTTCTTCGCCATCTCCATCCGATACTGCGCTTTTGCAGCTTCGAACACAGTAAGGATTTTTGGCGAGGTGAGGACCGGATCGAGGGTGAGATTCGAATCGATCCGGAGAGCATTTAAGAAATGTTCTTCCGCAGATTCATTTTTCCCCTGTGCGACAAGCGTGAAGCCGAGGTATTTTTCAAGCTGTACCCTCAACGTATCGTTCACACGCCTGTCTTCGAGGACACGCCGCGCTTGAAGTTCGGCTGAAATATAAGAGCCGTTGTCGTAGAGGCTCCTGATCGCGGCCAGAGTTGAGTCGGATTCGGGATTTGATTGGGCGTATGAAATTGGAGAAAATGCGGCTAGAAGTCCCAAAAAAAGGAAAAATGCAGCCCCACTCATCGTCCGTTTGTATCGACATGAATCGGCCTTTTCTACAAACTTGTCGGAGCGGGCCAAGCGAGCGCCGTTCGCCATTATTTGATCAGAACCATTTTCCTGTAAATGCTGCCGTTTTCGGTTTCCAACCTGTAAATATAAGCCCCGCTTGGCATATTCTCACCATCGAAAGAAACCGAATAACTTCCCGCATGCATGTATCCGCCGGCCAATGTTTTAACCTTCTGTCCAAGCATGTTGTAGACATTGAGGCTGACCTTGCTGCCGGGCGGAGGAACATCGAAATGTATTGTCGTCGTTGGGTTGAATGGATTCGGGTAATTCTGATCGAGACTGAACCCCCTGGGAATCGTGTTTGGAATCTCTTTGACCGCAGTCAGAGTTCCCAAAACTGTGACTGTGGGTATGGGTGCATTTCCGCTCTGGTAATCAGGAGAAATACCACCGAAAAGGAAGACTTGGCCATAATTGGAAGCTGCCGCGACAAATCCCCTTCTGGGCATGTCGAGCGAGATCTTTGATTCCTCTCCGGAAGCTGAATCTTCGCTTCCAAAAGACAGAATTTCAATGTCCTGAAAATATCCGCTTCCGCTCTGGGACGACCCCCACCCGGATATTACGAACACCGAGTCATTTCTCGTAACCGCCCCGAAATATGCCCTCGAATTCCATTGTCCCAGGACATCCACGCTCAGCACACCCCAAGACGGTACATATCTTTCTATAATCGGGAGCGGCCCGATAGGCGTGATGCCGCCGAAGACGTACACTGAGCTTCCGACTCTGGCTACATGATGAAATGCTCGCGCAATTAAGGTTGGGTAGGGCAGGACCTTCCATTTCCCTTCATCGAGCGAATACGCCTCGACTTCCTTATGGAGGATATTTGCCGAATCACCTCCACCGAACACGAGGATGTAACTTCCGTATGCCGTCGCCGCAGCACCCATTCTGGCAAATTTCATGCTTGCCGTGTAGTGCCACCTGTTTACGGAGGGATCGTACACCTCCACAGAGCTGAGTACGTTCCCGAGGCTGTCGACACCGCCCATCACATAAATCGAATCGTTCACTGCGACCGCACATGCGAACACTCTTGGAGTTTCGAGAGGCGCGATATTTGTCTCCCACGACAACGTCTCAAGATTGAAAGCCTGGACCGTAGAGGTTCCTCTCAGGTTTGCGAAGTTTCTGCCCTGCACATTTTGCGCACCTCCAAAGAGGTAGACGGTATTCTCATAGATAGCAGAACACATGCCTACCCTTGGATAAGGCATATCGGGGACATCGGTAACCTTTGCAAGCACAGGTGCTTGAAGCATCCCAATTAAGAAGAACGCCACAAAGGCGATCTTCAGGTAATATTTATTTCCAACCCGATCCATGTTCATTTGGGATATATCGTGCAACGACCGTGCCATTACTTCCCATCCTCGTCCAGAAAGCTGAAATTGAGCCTCAAAGTATCGCCTGGATTCACTGTCAGAGTTTTGACGATGTCCTGAAAGCTCGGATTGTGGATCCGAATCTTACGGGTGCCGGAGGACACCACGATCGGCTCCACAGAGGGCGTGGTCTCGCGGAACTGGTCGTCGACGTAGACGTCACCCCAGGGTTCAACACTGACGATGATATAACCCGACTCTTCAAGGAAATCCGCTTCGACACTAGCGAGCAAGTTGCGATGGACCTGGACCCTTTTCACGATGGGAGCAAAATTGGGATTAGAAAAAGTGACGGTATGCTCTCCGGCAAGTATCTTTATCGAGCCGGATATCGGTGTGGTACCCGCATACTCGTTGTCTATGAAAATCTTTGCCCATGGTGTGCATTGAACCGAGATATAACCGGAGTCTCCCGAGATTGCGGTAAACGTCATGGCGTTTTTGCCGGATGCGGATGGGGAGATGGAATCCTGAGGAATTGACTTGACATCGCTGGAAGAACCTGTCCTCTTTTCCTTGTCTCCGCTGTATTTATCGCGAGATGTGGTCTCCGGTGGGGTCACCCCGGGTTCCTTCGCTTCAGTTTTTTGCGGCCCGGAGGAGGCAACTGAGTCCGCGGCAACCTTGCCTGTCCTTGCCGCCGGATGTCTGAAAACGAACGACAGCCCGACAACAAGGATCAAAGCCACGGCAACCCCTGCGGCAAGCAACCGGCTTCCGGCCCTGGAAGTTTTTTTCGCCGGGGCCACATTTTTCTCGTCGCCGCCTGCGGGTGGTTCGAGGAATGCGAGCGCTTCGCCTGCCGAGGCAAATCTATCGTGCTTGTCCGGGGCGAGCATTTTCTTCAGGAATTCATACACGCGTGGAGAACATTGTGGCGAGAGATACTCAATCGACCTGAGATTGAAAGTCTGTATTTTATGGAGACACTCCGCGTAAGATCTTCCGACGAGTATCTTATCGCCGGTAAGCACTTCCACAAGAGTCACGCCTAGCGAAAAGAGATCCGTCCGCAGGTCGACCGCTTCGCCTCTGGCCTGCTCGGGAGACATGTAAGCCGGGGTGCCGATCAGGCTTCCTTCCATCGTAAGTGAAGGGGCATCCGCTACGGCGGCGAGGCCGAAGTCGGTGACTTTCACCGTACCGTCTTCGGAGACAAGTATGTTGCCCGGCTTTATGTCGCGATGAGTAATTCCTTTTTCGTGAGCGTACGACAAAGCCTTCAACACTGAGGCAGCGACTTTCATGAGAAGCTCTTCGGATCGGACGTGCGGGTCTGCGAGCAGGTCTTCCAGCGACTTCCCCTCGACATATTCCATGACGATAGCCGGCGCACCCTCGACATCGGTAAGGTCATAAACCTGCACTATGTTTTCCGATCTCAGGATGGCACAGGCTTTTGCCTCCCTGGAAAACCGCGCGACAAGCTCTTTGTCGCGAAGCAGGTGCTTATGAAGTACCTTGAGCAGGATGGTCCGATCCAGGACGTTCTGGTGAGCCTTATACACGCTGGTAGTCGGGCTCTGGCTTATCTGCTCCAGGATTGTGAAGTTATCTTGAGTCACCGCCCCATTCCTTCAGCCTGTACTGAAGCCAGCGGAGCGAGACTCCGAGCTTCTCAGCAGTTCGTGTTCGGTTGCCGCCCGTCTCGTTCAGCGTTTTCTCGACAAGCTTCCTTTCGAATTCTTCGAGAGTGAGACCGGTTTGCGCCAGTTCTTCTTCCGAATATTGTTCGAGTTTCAGATCTTCTTCGGAAAGTTCCTCTCCGCGCGAAAGAACCACAGCGCGCTCGACCACGTTCTGAAGTTCCCGGACGTTGCCGTACCACGGATGCCTCAGAAGTCTGGACATTGCACCGGAAGCGATCTTCTTGACACTCCTGCCGTGTGTCTCCGCTGCAGTCCTTACGAATTGGTCGGCGAGCACGGGTATGTCGTCGGTCCTCTCGCGGAGTGCGGGAAGGTGGATCTCCACGACGTTGAGCCTGAAATACAGGTCCTCCCTGAACCTCCCGCCTTTGATCTCATCGTGAAGATTTTTGTTCGTCGCAGCTATTATTCTCACGTCGACCTTTCTGGTCTCAGCATCTCCAAGCCTCCTGATTTCCTTTTCCTGGAGGACTCTCAGAAGTTTTGCCTGCAGGGACATAGGCAGGTCTCCTACCTCGTCAAGCAAAAGCGTGCCGCCGTCCGCGTATTCGATGAGGCCCTTCTTATCGCCGTTTGCACCCGTGAAAGCGCCCTTTTTGTATCCGAAGAGCTCACTCTCGAGCAGCTGTTCGGGAATTGCCGAGCAGTTGATCGCCATGAAACCCGTGTCCCTTCGTCTCCCCTGATTGTGAATGGCGCGCGCTATAAGTTCTTTCCCGGTTCCGCTTTCACCGGTAATCAAAACAGAAACATCCGTATCGACTACCCGCCTGACGAGATCGAGCGCAGCCGTCCACTGTTTGCTCTTTCCGATTATTCCGGGGAAGAGGTTGGTGCTGGTTACTTCGTTCTGCAGCCGCGCGTTCTCGTCCTTCAACTTGTCGTATCGCTTCGCGTTTTCCACTGCGACCGCGGAGAGGTTTCCGAATACGGCGAGGAACTTCAGTGTGTCATTGTTGAATTTTCCCCGTGATTTCGTACTATCGAGGTAGATGGCGCCGATTGTCTCGTCCTGCAGCCTGAGAGGTACGCAGATTATGGAAAGGATCTGCTGCGCGACGATGCTTCGTGATGCCTCAAACCTCTCATCGCTGAGCGCATCAAACGTGAGAACCGGTTCCCCAGTCTTCAACACGTTGTTTATTACCGAAGATGATGCCGCGGACTCGTCTGCTGCCTTCGGGCTGCTGAAATTCTTAAGGACTACCACGCTGAAACCACGCTTGTCCTCCGGATTGACCATCACTACGTATCCCCTCTCGGCATCGAGATGAGACATGGCAGTCTCGAGGACTTTCTCCAGCAATTCCTGTTCGTCCAGGATCGAGTTTATTCGCTGGGCAATTTCGTAAAGAACGGTAAAATTATCTTTCTGCTGTTCGGACATTTGTCTCTTCCTATGGCACGATGAAAGATGCTTCTCTGGATGTGGAGCTGTTGCCGTAATCGTCGACTATCGTTACAGTCCAGTAATAAGTCCCTGAACCGAGGGAGCCCGGATAATTGAAAGAGACGTAAGAAGAATTTATCCCGGGCAGTGACCACGCGACGGCCTGGATCCCGGTGCTCGTGTCTATGTGAACGATCTGAAGCTGATAAGTGTAATTGTAGGAAACGGTCGGCGGATTCCATTCGAGCACAGGCGACGCGCTGCTGGATTGCAGGTTCGTCGGCGAAGTAGGAACTGCTTCCTGTTCGATAATTCTCGAAACGTAAAAAGGGGTGCTCTCTCCCTTTCCGTTCTCATGGTCCACCGCGGATATCGTGAATTGTTTGCCCACCAGCCACTGCAGGTCATGATTCGGAAACTGGGAAGCATCAATTATCACCTTGTAGTTGCTTCCCGTTGCGTGATCCATCGGGAAAGAAAGTGAGTCTACCGTCACCTGTACCGTCGAGTCGATTATGTCTAACTGCCCGTCCGGATCGGTCACGCCCGCCGTGACGGTCGCGGAATAAATAGGGCCCGGCCACCAATGATCTACCTTGGTCGTGACGACCTCCGCCCCCATGATTTGTGGAATCGCGTCGAGGTGTGTGGCAGTATCGATGCTTCCTCCTACTGGAAGATTTAAATGCAGCGTATCCGCAAGATAGTTTGGTTTGGACACTACAAGTGTAATATTGCCCGAAGGGGCATCCTGAAAAGCGAAGCTCCCGTCGGAGGCGGTCAGCTGCGCAGAGCCGCTCTCTTCAATCGTGACAAGTGCGTTTGAAATCCCTACATACGGTAGGCTCAACGTCAGTATTTTCCCGACAAGCCGCCCTGCGTTTCTATAATTCGGAGAGTGGGGATCCAGCGGGTTATCATGCGGAGCATCAGGAGCGCATCCCGTCTGAATTGACGCGAGACCGCCCAGTATCAATACAACGCCTATCAGACTCCTCATTAGCTCCTACTTAATCACAACATTTTATCAATGAAACGGGCTAAAATCAAGGGTTCGTTCCCCGAAATCAACTATCAGTTGACCATTTGAATGACGATTAAGCTGGAGACGCGGACATGGAAGTGTAGTGCAGACCATTCCCGACCCCGACGTAAGGAACGGATGTGATTGAAAAAGAGAGCGTCCTTGTTACTTGGCCAGAATCACTTTCACAAGCGAGCCGGCGACGGCATAAAGGACTTCATCTGAGTTGTAGAATCCGTTGTCGATTTTTCCGCGTATTTCCGTCAGCTTGTTCTGGATTTGTAAGTCATGAGGCCCCTTTGCCTCGGGTGAAAGTTCAACCCTGTCGCCGACGCTGACTGCAGAATTGCCTGCTCCAAGAGAAGCCTTGTCTGATTCTGAGTCCACTTTCCTTTTGACTTCCTTCGCTTTTTCAGGGCTGAGACTCGGGTCTAGTGGTTTAACAGCCATTGCAACCTCCTGGTATCT
>JAJYJD010000334.1 GCA_021789755.1 Bacteroidota bacterium | reverse complement strand
CGATCTCGGCCGATTGAGCATACCGTGAATACCTGACAAAGGGACGTCTGCCATATTAGTTCTTGCCGGACTGAACGATTCGCGACACTCGTTCGTCAATACTATCAAAAAACCAAGGACCATGGAGAGACAAAGTGAAGATTTCCGGCAACACGGTGCTGATCACAGGCGGGGGAACCGGCATAGGTTTCTGTATCGCAGAAGAACTCGTAAAATCCGGCAACGAAGTAATTATCTGCGGGAGAAGGGAAGAGAAGCTGAAAGAGGCGAAAGAGAAGCTCCCGAAGATCCACACGAGGGTTTGTGACGTTTCCGATCCTAAGGACCGAAAACACCTTTTCGACTGGGTGAGGTCCCGTTACAAGGACATTAACATGCTCGTGAACAACGCCGGCGTTCAGAGGATGATAGATATGAAGAAGGGCGTTGCCGAGCTGGCCAAGCACGAGAACGAGGTGGATATCAACCTCACATCTACGATCCAACTCTCCGCGTATTTTATTCCCACATTTATGCAACGGGAAGAAGCGGCGATAATCAACGTTTCTTCAGGACTCGCGTTTATCCCGCTCGCGATGATGCCGATCTACTGTGCCACGAAAGCGGCGGTACATTCATTCAGCATTTCGCTGAGGCATCAACTGAAGAACACATCGGTGAAAGTGTTCGAAGTCATCCCGCCGACCGTGGACACGGAGCTCGACAAGGGGACGCGTGCGCAGCGCAGCATGACATACCGCGGAATTCCGCCTTCCGAAGTTGCAGTCGCCACCATGAAAGCTCTTGCCGAAGATGAGTACGAGTGTGCCGTGGGACAGGCGAAGAATCTCATGGAGGCCTCTCGCACTGACTTCGCCGAGCAGTTCGGGCGGATGAACCTCTGAATTATCGGCAGGGAGCAGGGAGCAGAGGGGTGGGCAAAAACATTGTCGGGTGCAGATCGATAATTTTCCGGGAGAGGCCGCCGCATATAGATCATCTCGAAAACTCGCTGAGATACATTCATAGGATGTACATCGACGGAGAGTACAGGAAGAAGGTGATATCGAGCGCGATCATGGCGCGGCTTCACGAAGAGGCGAGAAAGCAAGGAATGCACAAAACCGGCCTGCGCGCGTCGCGTTCGGGTTCTCCCATATACGGATCAACGGGCTACAAAGCGAGCCACATGTATCTTGAATTTGAGCCCAGATGAATATGAATTCTGCATACGTTAGATTGAGAGTGTCGCGGTCGGGGAAAGCGAGCGGTCGAACGGTCAAAGTATGCAGGAGGCTGAATATGGAACAGGTAATCGCGAGATGTGGATTCGAGTGCGACGATTGCATGGCGTATGTCGCCAACAGTCATTCCTACGAAGACAGGGTAAAAGTTGCCGAAGCATGGTCGAAATATTTCGGGTTGAAAATCGCACCCGAGAAACTGCTTTGCAACGGGTGCCACGGGCAGAAATGCGCCGGACACGAATTTCCCGATTTGGCGTGCCCGATTCGTAATTGTGTAATCGAGCACGGGATGAACACGTGCGCAGATTGCATCGATTTCCCGTGCGAGAAGATGGAGACGAGGATGAAAGGCGTCGAAGAGGTGATCGAGCGCTTCAGAGGCAAGATCACGCATGAGGAGTTTGACTCCTACATGGCGCCGTACGATTCGCGCAAGATCCTCAACAAGCTGCGGGACAGGCGGATCGAAGAGCGGACCTGGTGAGCTCCCCGCCGGCTCCTGTGGCCCGACTGAGGAACAAATGGCAGAGACATCGTTGTTTCATACTTAATAGATATTGTCACAGCAGCACGAAATAGAATCCTTCTTCATCCCCCGATTGAAATTATGGGAGCGTCCTGAGCGGTCGCAGCATCCGGACACGGTCGTTCTGCCAACGGGGGAATTCCAAACCGGCTCAAGCCTTCTGAAACAATCCATGGCGATACCCGTTATGATACCAAAAAGTCTGTTCAAATTTGACCGTCTTCGTCCCGACCGGCGTTTCTGAACAGCGGCGCCGGCGGGAAGTCGCGAGTGTCCGGCGGATCCGTGAGCATTCGGTTCGTATGCCGGCAACATATTTCTGCATGATGCACTAAACCATATTATCTGTCTAGTTAGAGGAGTACGATATGAGAAGAAGAATCCTGCTCTGCCTGATGGCCCCTCTCTTCCTCCTGGTGAGTCGATCGGCCGTCGGTTATGGCGCGGTAAGCGCCGCAAAAACGGATAAACCGGAGCGGGCGGCCGAAGGTCGGTTGCTGCTCCTGCGGTACCCGACCCTTTCAAAAACAAAAATCGCCTTCGAGTACGGAGGTGAGATATGGATCGTGAGCCGCGATGGTGGTACGGCCCACCGTCTGGTTACCGGCACGGATGTCCTGAGCAGGCCGATTTTTTCGCCGGACGGATCCATGGTCGCCTACACCGGCACCTATGATCACAATACCGATGTCTACGTGGTCTCCGCGAATGGCGGCGAGCCCACGCGTCTCACATTTCACCCCGGTCCCGACGTGGCCGTGGGATGGACACCCGACGGAAAGGAAGTACTGTTCCGCTCGCACCGTTACGCATATTCAGATCCCGATCAGCTCTTCACGGTCCCGGTGACGGGCGGGTTTCCAAAAGAGCTGCCTCTCTCCATGGCCGAGACCGGATCGTACTCGCCGGATGGCTCAAGTATCGCTTACGTTCCTTCATTCCAGTGGGAACCGTTCTGGAAAGGGTACCGCGGCGGACAGACGACACCGATCTGGATCGCAAAGCTCTCCAACTCGAGTGTCGTTAAAATTCCGAGAGACGGCGCCAACTTCAACGACCCGATGTGGATCGGAAACAAAGTGTATTACCTTTCAGACCAGGACGGCCCGATAACGCTTTTCGCGTATGATATCGATTCGCACGACACAACGAAAGTCATCGACAACACAGGGTTCGACATAACGTCCGCGTCCGCGGGGCCGGGCGGAATCGTGTATTCGCAATTCGGCCAGCTGAAGATTTACGACCTTGCCACGAAGGCGTCTCGCTCGGTTCATGTGACCGTATCGGGCGACCTGCCTCAGCTTCGGCCTCACTTCGAGAACGTGTCTGACGAAATCTCCGGCTACGACGTTTCTCCGAACGGGGTAAGAGCGGTCTTTCAGGCTCACGGCGATATTCTCACCGTTCCCACCAAGCACGGGAGCATAGAGAACCTCACGAGCAGCCCCGGAGTCATGGATCGTGACCCGGCATGGTCCCCGGACGGCAAGTGGATCGCGTATTTCGCGGACAGGGATGGGGAGTACGACCTCTACATCCGCGGCCAGGACGGGACCGGGGATGCACGGAAGATCGATCTCGGACAGAAGAGCGCCTTCTACTATCAACTGAGCTGGTCACC
>JAJYJD010000047.1 GCA_021789755.1 Bacteroidota bacterium | reverse complement strand
TTCGACGTGACATTCCCCCCTTTTCTGCGATTCCGAGAAAGGATTTCGCCTCCATCGCGTGAGAGTTTCACAAAATAATAAAAGGGCTTTTATCAATCCGATAATGGGAACCCCAGATTTGACCTTCATATCGGCGCGGATGCGAAGATTTTGCCCTCTCTGATTCCCGTTCGGTTGGCACCGTTTGTGAACCGCTTATAAGTATTCAAACAAAGAGATGTAGGTCATGGGTCGAAAAACTTCGCGTTTTCTTTATCTTCCCGTCTTCTCGGTTTTGATTTTGTTCGTTGCCGGCACGTTGCGGGCTCAGACTCTGGATCAGCGGGTCGATTCCCTCCTCGCAAAGATGACGCTTGACGAAAAAATCCTCCAGCTCCACGGCCAGGGAGGGTTCAACACGGCGGACAACATAAGGCTCCGCATACCCGGTTTTCAATTGTACGACGGCCCGCATGGCGTCAGGTACGGTAATGCGACGAGCTTCCCGGTAAGTATCGGGATGGCGGCGACGTGGGATGTCGATCTTATCAGGGAGGTCGGCGTCGCGCTCGGACAGGAGTTTCGCGGCAAAGGATTTCACCAGATGCTCGGTCCATCCATGGACATCTGTCGTGATCCGCGATACGGCAGGAGCCCTGAAAGCGGCGGTGAAGATTCATATCTCTGCGCCCGGATAACGACGTCGCTCATTAAGGGCGTCCAGAGCACGGGATGCATCGCGACCGCGAAGCATTACAATGCCAACGGAAAAGAGGACAACCGCACGAACAATAACATCTCGATCAGCCAGAGAATGCTCATGGAGGAGTACGGACTTAATTTCAGGACCGCCGTTCAGGAAGGCGGGGTGATGTGCGTTATGAATGCATACAACCTCATCAACGGACAGAAGTGCGCCGAGAACTACAATCTGCTCACCGGCATATTGAGAGACCAATGGGGCTTTCCGTTTTACGTAATCTCAGACTGGGGTTCCATATGGAACACGGCAAACGCGGTGAACGCCGGCTGCACGATAGACATGGGAGATACTCAGTACCAGGACAATCTTCTTAACGCGGTGAACGCCGGATCGGTCAGTGTCGCGACGATCGACAACGCGGTCAGAGACGAACTGAAGACTAAGGCGCTTGCCGGTATGTTGGATTATTACCTGCCCGGCAATCCCGGCGACGTGAACAGCGTCGGGCATCAACAACTCTGTCTTCAGGCAGGAAGAGAGAGCCTCGTCCTGCTGAAGAACGATGGCAGCATCCTTCCGCTCGACAAAGACTCTGTCACGACCGTTGCGGTAATCGGGCCGAGCGCTGCGGTTTGTCAGACCGATGCGTCGGGGAGCAGCTGGGTTACACCGTTCTATTCGGTGTCACCGCTTCAGGGAATACAGAACAAGATCGGTTCCTCGAAAGTGGTTTACGCGAAAGGATGCGACATCAACAGCAGCGACACGACGGGATTTGCCGCGGCACTGAGCGCAGCTGCCGCCGCAGACTATATTATCTATGTCGGCGGGCTTGACGGCACCCAGGAAGGTGAAGGCTTTGATCGCGTCGGCGGTTCCATCAATCTTCCCGGCGAGCAGGAGACACTAATAAACCGGCTCGCCTCGGTCAACAGGAACCTCGTCTGTGTCATCGAGAGCGGCGGAATCTGCGGAGTTGACGGTTGTCTCGGGAGCATGAGGGGACTGATTTACGGGTTCTATCCGGGACAGGAAGGGGGCAACGCGATCGCGGACGTCATATTCGGAGATTATAACCCGGAAGGGAAACTGCCGGTTACGATGCCGAAATCTGATTCGCAGCTTCCACCGTACACTCTCAGCTACGATAACGAGTACGGCGCCGGCTACCGCTGGTTTGACCAGATGGGATACATTCCCGAGTTCGCGTTCGGCTTCGGCCTAAGCTATACGACATTCAGCTACGGCAACATCGTGGTCACTCCTTCTTCCGTCGCGGCCGGACAAAACATCACGGTCAGCGTCGACATCACAAACACGGGATCACGTGCGGGAGACGAAGTGGCCGAGCTCTACCTGTCCCACACGTCATCCGTCGGCCTCTGGATGCCGGTGAAACAGCTGGAAGGGTTCAAGCGCGTCACGCTTAATCCCGGCGAAATGAAGACGGTAACGTTTACGCTGACCAACGACAACCTCTATTACTACGATACAACTTCCTCATCCTATAAAGTCGATCCGGGGAAATATACTGTAAAGGTCGGCGGGTCTTCCGACAGCCTTCCGATGAGCGGGAGCTTCGACATAACATCAGCTCCGCCCAAACCGGATCTGGTCATCACGAACATAAAGTGGTTCCCTCGTTTCCCGGTGAAGGGCGACAAAGTGGTTTTCCTCGCGATGGTGAAAAACCAGGGAACCGGGCCGAGCCCCTCCGGCGCAGCGGAGAAAGTGAATTTCTACGTAGACGGGAATGAAGTGAGCCGGGCAGTGACGTCTAAAGAATCCATTCCTGCCGGCGGGATGGCGCTTGTCTGTGCCGATACAGGAGTCGGCAGCGCAATCAACTCCTGGAACGCCGACCAAATCGGAAATTTCGCCGTTAAGGCGGTCGTCAATGCCGACAACTCAATCGACGAGTTAATCAATGATGACAATACTTGCGAGGATACCGTTGCTGTAATTCCCAAACCCCCGGTCAATCTGGCGCTCCTAAAAACGGCGACGGCATCATCGGTCGAATCCAACAGCTATCCGCCAAGTTACGCCGTCGACGGAAATCTTGGGACAAGATGGTCTTCTCAATTTGCCGACCCGCAATGGCTCAAAGTTGACCTTGGAGGAGTATACAACATCGATCATGTCACTATCTCATGGGAGGCCGCATACGCGACAGAATATGAAGTGCTCGTATCCGAAGACGGTTCGAACTGGCAGGTCGCGCAGCACGTGACGAACGGGACCGGAGGGTTGAGTGTCCTTCCAGTCTCGCTCACCGGGAGATATGTCACAGTGTATGGATTACACAGGGCGACGCAATACGGCTATTCAATTTACGAGCTGGGCGTATACTCTCTTGACAGCACCACCGGAGTGACCGAATCCGTCGAAACTCCCGACAGGTATTTGCTTGATGATAATTTTCCCAATCCGTTCAACCCGACTACTACTATCAGCTATCGACTCCCGATTGCGGGCCACGTGGTTCTCGATGTCTACGATGTGCTCGGGAGGAAAGTGTTCACTCTTGTCGATGGGAGGGAAAATGCCGGCTGCTACAGCGTAAAGTTCGACGGCAGCAAGTTGGCCAGCGGAGTCTACTTCTACAGATTGACATCCGGCGGATACTCGTCTGTGAAAAAGATGCTGATGTTGAAGTGACAGCCCCGGTTCTCTGGAAAGCTGACGCAGTCACTTGCTCCTTATGGGCTGTCCGGGGAGTGAAATCACGCAGATTTCGGCCGTTCAATAATCGATGAGGTGTGCGATGAACCCGATGTTCGAAACAGTACAAGGAAGTCTATCGCGCTGGTCTCTTTCCGGTGCGCTCGTGGTATCCTTGCTCGTCCCGCTCTACGGTCAGGAGAAGCGTCCGGAGGAGGCTGAAGTTTACACTACCGCCGGTTCCACCGGTCAACTGATGGCAAACGAGGGTTTCCGCGCTTTTGAAACGCTGGCTCAGCCCGACGAAAATTATCCGACGGTCATGCTTGACATGACGAGGACTTTCCAGACGGTGGAAGGTTTCGGCGGAGCCTTCACCGATGCCGCCGCATCGGTTTTCGCAAGCCTGCCTGAAAAATCTCAGCAGGAATTCCTCAGAGCCTGCTTCGACCCTGTCCATGGAAGCGGATACACATTATGCCGCACCACCATCAACAGCTGCGACTACTCCGATTCGATGTACACTTATGACGACATCGAAGGCGACGCGGATCTGACGCACTTCACGATAGCGCATGAACTAAGATACCGTATCCCGTTGATCAGAAGGGCGGAGGAAATTGCCGGGGGCGGGGGACACTTGCGTCTGTTCGCTTCTCCGTGGAGTCCTCCTGCATGGATGAAGACTAACGGAGACATGTTGCACGGCGGCAAGTTGAAGCCTCAATATTTCCAAACGTGGGCCGATTATTTTGTCAAATATATCAAAGCTTACGCGGGTGAAGGGATCCCGATCTGGGGAGTGACCGTTCAAAACGAGCCGATGGCAGTTCAAGTCTGGGAGTCGTGCGTATACACTGCCGATGAAGAGAAAAATTTCGTGCGGGACTTCATGGGGCCGACGTTCAGGAAGGATGGCCTCGGTGATGTGAAAATCATGATATGGGATCACAACCGTGGGATCATGTATCAAAGAGCCCAGGCCGCGTACGAAGATCCGGAGTCTTCAAAATATATTTGGGGAACAGCCTTTCATTGGTATGTCGGTGAGCATTTCGAAAACGTCCGGATGGTCCACGACGCGTTTCCCGACAAGAAACTTCTTTTCACCGAAGGAAGCACCGGCGGGTCGTGGGCGTCCGCGTACCGGCTTGCAAGGAACGTCATAAACGACCTGAACAACTGGGCGAATGGCTGGGTGTTCTGGAACCTCCTTCTCGATCATAGCGGCGGTCCTAGGCACGCGGGCGGTCTTGAAGGGTCTAACATAATCTCAGTCGATTCGACCGGGAGCAATGTCGTTTTCAATCCTCCTTTCTATGTGTTCGAGCAGTTCTCGAGATTCATAAGACCCGGTGCAAGACGGATCGCCTGCACTTCAAATGATGATGACATCCTGGCCACCGCATTCATCAATCCTGGCGGGAAGATCGCGGCCGTAATTTTCAACACGAAGAGTTGTGACAAAATTTTCCAGTTGTGGATCGATGGGAAGGTTTTGAAAAAGACGATTCCCGCCGACGGTGTCGTGTCGATCGTGTTTTGAAAAACTGTATTTGCGCAAACAAGTTGTCGACCGGCTAAATGCCGCGCGGCTTCTTTTATTATTGTAATAACTGTTGTTTTATCAATCCGATAAAGAGGCGCTTTTGCCCGGAAGCAAACAAGATTGAAAACCGCCAGTACGATTCAATATTGCGGCCCGGTTGCGGCACCGTTTATGAAGATAATGAAGAACAAATGCGAGCCATAATTGTCTGCTAATTTTACGCTTCTCGACAGCATTGTGATGCTTTCATACCTGGTGATCGTCGTCGCCATGGGATTTTACTATTCCGGCAAGAAGGAGCAGAGTTTTAACGATTATTTCCTGGCAGGCAAGAAAGTCGGCTGGTTCGCGGTAGGAATGTCGATCTTCGCGACAAACATTTCGAGCGAGCATTTCATAGGTCTGGCCGGAGCGGGCGCCACACGGGGACTTGCAGTAGGCCAGTTCGAACTGATGGCCATCTTCATTTTGATTCTCCTCGGCTGGGTCGTTGCTCCCATTTACATCCGATCGGGAGTCGTGACCACGCCTGAATTCCTCGAAAAGAAATTCGACAAGTCGCTGCGAAAGCCTTTTGCCGCGGTTTCTATAATCATATATGTATTTACAAAAATAACCGTGAGCCTCTTTGCCGGGGGGATACTCTTTTACAAACTGTTCGGACTGAACATCTATACTTCGGCTGTCATAATAGTACTCTTCACCGGTTTATACGCGATACTCGGCGGAGCGAACGCCGTCATCCGGACGGGCGTCTTTCAGGGTGTTGTCCTGATTATAGGTGCCGTTTTGCTGACCGCTTTCGGTTTGATCGCGGTCGGCGGCTTCTCCGGTTTGGAGCAGAAGCTTCCGCCGGATTTCTTTCACATGTTCAAGCCGGCCACCGATCCCGACTACCCATGGACCGGGGTTCTTTTCGGCGCTCCTATAATAGCTTTCTGGTATTGGCTTACGGACCAGTATTTCATACAGAAGGTCCTGTCGGCCAAAAGCGTGAACGATGCGAGGAGGGGATCTCTATTTGCGGCCTCGTTGAAGGTCCTTCCGCTTTTTGTGCTTGTGCTGCCCGGCCTCCTGGCGGCGGCGATTTTTCCCGGATTAAGCGGCGACCAGACTTATCCGACATTGCTCGCGAGCAACCTTCTTCCAAGCGGCATCAAGGGGATGGTTGTCGCCGGGTTGTTGGCGGCGATAATGTCATCGTTGGCAAGCATTTTCAACGCTACGGCAATACTGATAACGAACGATTTCTACAGGCCAAAGCACGCCGATGCCACGGACCGGGAGCTCGTCCTTGTCGGTCGGCTCACGACTACCGTGACAGTTGTCGTTGCGATACTGAGCATACCCCTCATCAAGCTGATCAGTTCCCAGATTTATCTGTTTCTCCAAAGCATACAAGGCTACGTGAGTCCGCCGATTGCGGCTGTTTTCCTCTTCGCGTTCCTGTCGAAGGGAAAGGGAAACGCCAGGGCGGCTATCTGGACGCTCATCGTCGGTGAGGTGATAGGCGGGTTCCGGCTCGTCTCCGAAATGCTCGTCCGGTCCGGGTCGGTTAACGGTGCGCTCCTGCAGTCCATGGTAAATATAAATTTCCTGCATTTCTCGATTTTTCTTTTTCTGTTGAGTTCCGTCCTCTTCGTTTCCTTAAGCTTCCTCTTTGGGAGGAACGCTGCGCGTGAACAACGCGAGAAGGGATTCGGCATATCCGGAACTCTCGATAGCCTGGAGGTCAGCTCGACCGGCGATACCGCCGTCAGTGCCTACAGGATAAATACGTTGTTGTCAGTTGTGATCCTTTTAGTCGTGGCAGGATTATGGAGTATCTGGTTCTAAGCAATGCGGTTTGTGTCCCGAGTGATGGCGCAGGCCGTGATCAAATAACAATCCAAAAAGGGAGATGATCGTTTGAAAAAGATCGTGTTACCAGTTCTGCTTGCGGTCCTATCCTGGTCTTCCGCGCTCTATGCACAGGAAGCCATGATCGACAGCTTAAGCAGTATCGCAACGGACTCGAACTTCGTCTGGGTTGCGAACGTCGAGGGGGGCGCCAGCACATTTGCCTGGTCGCAGGATGCGGCCGACAAGCCGGCGGGATTTGTTGCTTCGCTCGACGTGAAGACGAAGATCGATTCTCTTCATCCGTGGGGAAGCTTCGCTCAGCTGATCTATAGACTGCCTACCGGGCACTACATGGACTTCAGCTCGAGCGACACGCTCAGGCTGTGGGTCAAAGTGGTGAAAGCTCCTTTGTTCCCGCAATATATGTCGTTCAGAATCCAACTCGTGGATCAGGATGCCGCGGGCGATCCGTTAGAGACCTACATCTATCAGAACGATACACTGCTCGATAAAACGGGCGGTTGGTACCAGCTGAAGGTCCCGTTGCATGAAATCAACTCACAGGGAGGCACGGTTGCTCCCGGTGACAGCGGTTTTGTCGAAGCCCCGTATAATTGGGGAGGCTTTACCTGGAACAACCATAAACTGGATGTCGCGAAAATTGTCGGGTGGAACATCGTAATGGTTACGACAACAACTTCGTTGAATCCAAATCCACCGGCCGGCGACGCAAACGTCCCGCTGGATTCAATCGAGGTTAAGTACGCGGGATTTGACAGGACAGGTAACAAGCCCGTTCCCTTCGTTATCTTCAACGGTATAGCGGTACCGAGTAATCTTGGAGCCGCCTGGACCTGGGGAGGTGCCACGGTAGCTCAAGAGAACAAGAACGGACCGTTTCCCAACACAAATTCCCTGCACTGGGTCATGGGCGACCAGTGGGGAAACGGCTGGAATGGATGGGGATACAATGTGACTCCGCCATTCAATCTTTCGGGTGGATGGCCGGTTGACAGTCTGAAATTCTACATGAAGGCCGACACGGGCGTCGACTCCTTGCGCGTTCAGTTCGAGGACGGGAACGCAAAAGTAGGGTACGTTTTCAATGTTATCCAGGACACTTTGTGGCATCAGTATGTCATTGCGTTGCGCGATATCGTGACCAGGGAAGATAACCCGCTTTATGCCGGTAATTTCGACCCGTCCAAGATCGCGGTCTGGCAGATAATGTCACAAGCCGACGGTAAAGCAGGGAAGAATGTCTGGTTGTCAGATGTCTGGACCGGGAATCCCCCGCATCCGGTGCCGCCCATCGCACCTACCGGAGTGGCCGTAGTCAAGACAGCGAACTATTCCAACATAATCAGCTGGAGCGATGTCCCCGGCCAAAGCGGTGAGACGTATAATGTATATTTTTCCACATCTCCAATAACTAACATCGATTCGGCCGATGTGGCAGGCACCGGCGTAGCGCACGGGACCGATTCGTACACCCACGTTCTGACCGCGCCTCTTACCGATCAGTCGGTTACCTACTACTATGCCGTGGCCTGCAGGAGCAGCGACGGTTTGCTTGGCACGCCGGCGATTTACAACACGGCGATAACGAACACGGCCAAAGGCGTATCTGTTGTGTCTCCGCTCTGGAAGCTCGGCTCTCAGTTCAATTTTAAAGCAGATGGCGATCTTAGCGAGTGGAAGAACGCCGGCATCAAGCCGTTCAAGCTGTACGTAAGCGATGGAAGCGGGACGAAAGTCACCGGCGCGATTATTCCCAGCGATACCGTCAGCTCAGGCGACATCTACGTTGCTACTGACCAGAATTACCTCTACGTGGCTGGCCACATCAACACAAACAATATCGTCTTCACTTCCACGCAGTCGTCCTGGCTGAATACTTCGACTGACCTCTTCCTCGGGCTTTACAACTATCATGGGATGCCTCACAGCGCACTCGAGGGTGGAGCAGAGCCTGATTATCATTTCAGGTTTGCCGAAGATCGCGTCATAATAGATAACAAAGGGACCGATTCCCTGGTTGTCCCCGGTTCAGACTACTACTGGGGTCAGAGACTGGTACCGGATCCGCTTGACGGCTACAATTTCGAAGCCCGGATTTCGTGGACTGATATTGCACACAAACGCAACGGCGGCTACAGCGGAACAGACAGCGTCTTTGTTCCTCATGTCGGAGCGAGAATACCGTTCGACGTCGAGTTAAACAGCGCCAGCCCGGGTAAGACATCAAGAGACGGGCAGCTCGATTATTCGCCGATCGCAGACGGGAATTCGTACGCGAACGTCGCGGTCTGGTCGTATACCTGGATCGGTGATAAGATGGTCCTCGGGGTGAAATCGAATGTCCAAACTCCGTCGACGTATGAATTGTCCCAGAATTATCCCAATCCGTTCAACCCGACGACTACTATCAGGTATTCGATTATGAAACCCGGTCTGGTAACCCTGACCGTTTATAACGTTCTCGGTCAAAGGGTCGAGACTCTTGTCGACCGTTTCCAGAGCGCAGGAAGCTACGTCGTAACATTTGATGCTTCCAGGTATGCAACCGGCGTGTACTTCTACCAGGTAAGGTCCGGTTCGTTCCAGAGCGTCAAGAAAATGATGTTGATTAAGTAAACTCACTGAGCAATGGTCCATCCCGCAGAGCCGGGATGGACCGGCTCTTTTTTTGATCCGGAGTTATTTTGATCGTTTGTACTCTCTACCACTCGGGGAAATGACTATGTGTAATTGTGACAAACCCAGTATGACGGACCTGAATAAATCCGCTGTTAATCTGCGGCGATTGCTGCTCGTCCCGGTCGTGTTGATGGTGCTGACCGGCATTTCCTTTGCGGGCACGACGGGAAAGCTGGCAGGTAAGATTACTGATTCCCAGACGGGAGAGCCGCTTGTCGGCGCCAACGTATTGATACAGGGAACCAGCATGGGAGCGGCTACCGACCTCGACGGTTACTACTACGTCGATTACATTCCCCCGGGGGATTATTCCGTGTCGATCAGCGCGGTCGGATATCAGAAGGTCGTCGTAAAAGATGTGCCGATAAAGATTGATCTCACTTTCACGCTGAATATGAAGATGGACCCGCAGGCGGTAAGTACACAGGAGGTCGTCGTCACCGCGAAGCGGCCCCTTGTTCAAAAGGACTTGACCTCTACATCTGTTACTGTTTCCGCTAACGAGATCAGCAAAATGCCTGTCGAGAGCGTCGGCCAGATAATAAATCTGCAGGCAGGAGTTGTCGGCGGCCATTTCAGGGGCGGTCGTTCCGATGAAGTGGCATATCTGGTTGACGGACTCTCCGTCACCGATCCTTTCAACGGCTCTCTCCCATTGCAGATCGAAAATTCCTCCATCAGGGAAATGGAGGTAATCAGCGGCACCTTCAACGCGGAATATGGGCAGGCCATGTCCGGAGTCGTCAACATAGTCACCCAGGACGGCTCCCAGCAGTTTCACGGTTCGCTTTCCGCGTACACCGGAGACTATGTCACCACACATACATCTCTTTTCCCGAATGTCGGGCGATTGACAACGTTCAGGACAAGGGATTACGAATTTACGTTGAGCGGTCCCACCGTGATCCTCCCCGACCTGACCTTTTTCACTACGGGCCGATACTACTACAACCCCGGTTATTTATACGGACAGAGGATCTACAGAACCACCGACGTTTCGCCATTTCCTCTGACAGATCCGAGCGGGAATGCTATCCTTGATGCGAATGGGAACGCGATTTACATAATGCCACATTCCGGTGATTCGTCATTTGTGCCGATGAACCCGTCGCGAATGTATTCCCTTAACGGCAAACTGACATACGGGCTCCCCGCTTTGAAGTTCGCCTACAGCTTGTTCTACAACAATAACTGGAACAAGTACTACAGTCACGCGTGGGAATGGACTCCTGACGGCGCAATGAACTACTATATGGACAATTGGATCCACAGTTTTCAGATAACTCAAATTCCGTCTCAGAATATTTTCCAGACTTTGAAGTTCGCGGTCAATAGGTATTCATATAAAGGCTATGTATATGCAAACCCATTCGACCCACGATATGTCGATCCGACGCAGGGATCGCCTCTGTCAAATTATACTTTCCAGTCCGGCGGGCAGCAATCGGGAAGATATGAAAGGGAGACGATAGAAAGCATACTCCAATGGCAGCTCAACGACCAGGTATCGACGCATCATAAAGTGGCCATCGGTGCCGAGCTCGATTGGTATAAGTTATACGATCATGAATACACGCTGGTAAGTCCTTCAAGCGGAACCGGGATCGATTCGGTCTACACGCCGCTTTATCTCAGACTCGGAAGCATCAGCAGCCAGGACCCCGCGGGCAACCAGGCATACAACAGATATCCGACTCAATTCGCCGCCTATATACAGGACAAGGCTGAATATGATATCATGATAATAAACGTCGGCCTGCGCTTCGATTACTTCAAGCCGAACGCGCAGTATCTGTACGACTTGAAGAACCCCCTGCGCGATCCCAATTTCCCCAACTACGGAAAAATGGTCGAGGCGCTCGCGAAGACGCAGATCAGCCCAAGACTTGGAGTGTCTTTCCCGATCACCGACAGGGGAATCATTCATTTCTCTTACGGCCACTTCTTTCAGATCCCGAGTTTCTCAAATCTTTACGACAACCCCGGCGAGCTGGTTCTTGAAACAGGCGGGTTGACGAGCGTCATGGGCAATCCTGACCTGAAAGCCCAGAAGACCGTGATGTACGAAATTGGGCTCCAGCAGGCGCTGTCCTCTGACCTTTCACTGGACTTCACTCTCTACGACAGAGATATCAGAAACTGGCTGGGCATGGAAATAATCAGCACCTACCAGGGCGTGAACTACGCGCGCTACATAAACAGGGACTACGCCAACGTAAAGGGACTCATCGTAACGCTCGATAAGAGATTCTCGGAACTGTTTAGTCTCAAGATCGACTACACATTCCAGATAGCCGAAGGCGATGCGTCGGACCCGATGTCCGTGTTCTACAACAACCAATCCAGCCCCCCGATAGAAACGAACAAGATATTCGTACCTCTCGACTGGGATCAGCGCAACACACTTAACGCTGAAGTGGATGTCGGGAAAGCTGATGATTGGACCGTCGGCCTGATACTCAGTTACGGTTCAGGCTTTCCCTATACGCAGGACGTCCGGATTTCGCAAGGAATACTCTTCGACAACAATGCGGTAAAACCGGCGACATACAACGTTGACCTCAGGGCGCAAAAGTCCTTCAATCTCGGGGAGGGGCTTAACGTTAATCTGTTTGCCCTGGTTTACAACCTGCTTGATATCAGGAACGAGATCAATGTCAACGCGGCGACGGGACGCGCCAACGATCCACTGCAGCAGGACATTACATCGGCAGGTACAATAATAGGCCTGAATACTCTGCAGCAGTACATAAACGATCCGACCAGTTTTTCCGCGCCAAGGTCGGTACGCATAGGTTGCAGCTTTGATTTCTAGAATAATCGATTAGGAGATTATAGAATGAAGCGCAGATTTTTTACAATACTTTTCCTGTTGCTGGGAGTCTTCTGCGATTTTGCACTGGCACAGATTGACGTAGGGCAGGAAGATCCGAGAATCCCTCTTTACCGGGCCGACTCTCTCGGGAATTACAGGTACCGAAGAGAGGGGATTATGGTCGGTAACAGGATTAACACTCTCTATTATAACTATGGAGAGATCGGGTACTGGGAGTTTGCCCCGTCGGTTGAATGGCCCGCGGGCACCGGAAACAATAATCTGGACGGGACGGCTGTCCTCATCGCAGCGAGAGTTACCACGCCTTCCGGCCAAAGGATAACACCGCTTGTCTCCGCCTATCGTGAGCAGTATAGCGACGATCCCGTGACGGGTGTGCCCTGGGGGCTGGAGCCCGTACCCGGCTACGCCAATCCGAGCGGCACAAGCCCGGCTGTGGATGCGAGCGGCAACTACAACAATTCGCTGCCACTGATCTGGCCGAGTGCTCTCGGCCTGGACCCATCGTGGAACGGGAAATGGTACGGCTATTTCGGAAAGGGAGTATCAAATGCCGACTTCGAAACATTCTTCGTGATGGACGATTCTCAGGACAAGAAATTCACCCTTCCGCCATTCAACTATTATCCGATTGCGAGTGACTCGGCCCGCGGCGGGCTGGGGCTCCGGGTGGAAGTGCGAGGATTCCAGTGGTCCCATGTCCTCGCTGAAGACGTGATCTTCTGGCATTATGATATAGTGAATCTATCGGACCACACATATGACAGTACTGCGTTCGGGTTCTACGCCGACCCGGGAATCGGTGGAGCAAATTCTACGGAGCCCGCCAACAGCGGTTATTACAGCACGTCCCTCAATATTGCATATACCTGGGCGCCATCCGGCATTGGCAATCCAGGTAATTGGAAAACCGGCTATCTCGGCTTTGCTTACCTGGAGAGTCCCGGAAATCCTTTTGACGGGCTGGATAACGACCGCGATGGCATGATCGATGAAAGAAGAGACGACAACATCGACAACAACCATAACTGGGTTCCATACAGCGACCTGAACGGAAACGGCAAATGGGATCCCGATGAACCGTTGAACGACGACGTCGGTGCCGACGGGCTCGGCCCGTGGGATCCCGGATACACGGGGCCCGATATCGGCGAAGGGGACGGACTTCCGACTCATGGAGAGCCGCACTTTGACGCCACCGATAAAGATGAATCCGACCAGATAGGTCTCACCTCCGTGACGCTCGGTACTCTCGCGGACAAAGGACCGACGGGTATGTGGCCGAAGAATGACAATGTCATGTGGCAATCGATGAACAACGGCTTTGTAGACACCTCCGTCGCCAATACCAATATACAGATGGTCTTCGCGTCGGGTCCGTTCATCCTCGGGAAGGGGCTGAGGGAGAGATTCTCCATGGCGCTGATCATGGGAAACGACCTGGGCCAGATCCTGCAGCACAAGCAGACAGTCCAGCAAATCTACAACGCTAATTATAATTTCTCGAAGCCGCCGTACAAGCCTACAGTCCACGCGGTGGCCGGCGACGGCAGAGTCTTTCTTTACTGGGACAATATCGCCGAACAGTTCAGAGATCCCTTCCTCGGATATCAAAATGGCGACCCGCGCCAGGGTTATAAGAAAACCTTTGAGGGTTATACAGTTTACAGAAGTGAAGACCCACAGTTTGAAGACGACAAAATCATCACTGATTCGAAGGGTGAACCCGTTTACTGGAAACCTATCGCGCAGTTCGATCTGGTCGACTCGATATTCGGACCCGACCCGGTCGGAATTAACGGCGCGCGCTTCTGGCGTGGAAGCAACACCGGCTTGCAACATTCGTTCGTCGACACGACCGTCGAAAACGGAAAGACTTACTACTATGCGGTTTGCTCGTACACCACTGGAGACACGGCATACGGCACAACGGGACTCCAGCCCACGGAATGCTCGAAGATCATTACTCAGGATTATTCCGGGAAAATCACATTCGTGGACCAGAACTGCGCTGTCGTCGTCCCCAATGCACCTGTTGCCGGCTACGTGCCGCCTCAGATCACCGGGAACCTGGACAAAGTCACCCACGGGATCGGAACCGGGGCAATCAGCGCCCAGGTACTCGATCCCGGAGCGATAAAGGCCGGTGCCCAGTACAGGATCACGTTTGCCGCGCAGGGCACAATCCCGGCTTACCGCACGGTCTCTTACGACGTCATTCGTACGTACAGCGGCGCCGTCGACACACTGGAAAGAGACGTCGACGCCACAGTTTTCGGGAGCACCGTATTCAGTCTGCCCTTCGATGGCATGGTCTTCTCATTCCGGAACGACACAAACGTGACCGTCAACAGTACACTTACAGGCTGGTACGGCAGCAACAGCAATCTTAATCTTGCCGTCATCCGTTATCCGAGCGGGGGCGTCGCGTGGCCGTCAGACTTCCAGATGGAATTCTATGATCACCCGGTCGACACCGTACAGTCGTCTTCCGGTCTCATAGCCGTGAACTATCTTATAACGGATTTGAACAGCGGGCAGATGCTTGGCAGTATAATCGTAGACAACGATGCTTCCGGGACACTGTCGCTTGGAGACGATATAATCATGACGAAGAGCCAGGGTGTCGGCAAGCCAGACCTGCGGCTATGGGAGATCCACTACCAGGGCCCTCAAAATCCCGCCATAGCACCCGTATATCCGAAGGCCGGCGATAAATTCATGATATATACAAACAGGCCATTCGGAAACGGAGACTACTTCAGTTTCTCGACAAAAGCGATGACCGTGAGTGACTCCGCCGCCGGCAAGGACCTGGCCAAAATTTCAGTCGTGCCGAACCCTTATATCGCGACGGCATCATGGGAGCCGAGATCTCTCTATCCCACCGGCCGCGGGACGCGTGTGATCGATTTCGTAAATCTTCCCGCAAAATGCACGATAAGAATTTACACCATGTCCGGTGCGCTAGTGAAGACACTTTACAAGAACGATTCGAACCTCAACAGCGGCGGCGCCATCACCTGGGACCTCGTTTCGGACGATGGAATGGACATAGCATACGGCGTTTACCTCTTCGAGGTTGAGGCACCCGGCATCGGCAAGTACATCGGCAAATTCGCCGTGATCAAATAGTGGAGACGGGAGATGAAAATAAGAACTGTAACTGTTTTATTGACGCTACTCTTAATCTCTTCGACGGCGTATTGCCAGGGCGGATTCATTTCAAACGTCTCGAAGAGGGGAACGACCGCAGCCCCCTTCCTTGAAATCAGCCAGGGGGCGAGAGCGACGGCGATGGGAAGCGCCTTTGTCGCTATCTCTAACGACGAGAGTGCTTTCTACTGGAACCCGGCCGGCCTCGCTAAGCTCGACGGGGTCGGGATAATGTTCGACCATACTAACTGGCTCGCCGATGTCGGATATAATTTCCTCGCGGCGTCCTATAACCTCGGCAGTTTCGGGACCGTTGGAGTCAGCTTCACCTCTTCTTCCTACGGCGACATGAAGGTTACGACGGTCGACAACCCGAACGGGACGGGCCAGATATTCACCGCCTCCGATATCGCGTTTAGTGTCGGCTACGGCATCAACCTGACCGAGGATTTCGCAATCGGCTTCAACCCCAAAGTGGTTTACCAGTCGATATGGGAAGCCAGTGCGACCGGGCTCGCGCTCGATATGGGCATTCTCTACAAAACTCCGTTCGACGGTATCATACTCGGAATGTCCATTTCAAATTTCGGCACTAAAATGCAGATGCAGGGGGGCTCGCTTCTCGTAACATACGATCCGGACCCCACAACCTCGGGAAATAACGGCAAGATACCGGCTTATCTGGGAACCGACTCGTGGTCGCTGCCGCTTAATTTCCGGGTCGGCCTCGCCTATAGCCCGATCTCTACCGATATGCACAAGTTCACCATCGACGTGGATGCGCTCCATCCCAGTGACAACTATGAAAGCGTCAACGTGGGCGCTGAGTACGTATTCGACAACATCATTTCCCTCCGCGGAGGGTACAAGTCGTTATTCTTGAGTAATTCCGAGGAATCCTATACACTTGGATTCGGTCTCAGGAAGGTTCTCATCGGCAATGTTGCCATGGAGCTCGATTACGCGTATCAAAATTTCGGACGCCTCACTTACGTACAGAAATTTACAGTCGGTATCAATTTCTAGAGAGGGCAGATTCATGAATGTGTTTACAGCCTTTACCGTTCAAATAAAGAGGCATGGGTAACAAAATGAAAAAGAATTTTCTGCTTTTGGTAATCGTGATTGTACTGCCGGTCTGCTCGTCGAGCGCGATCGCCCAGTGGACAAAGAAGATACTGCCGGATCCTCCTTACGGCCACGGTGCGCTGCCCGGAAGGGTAACTTGCATGACCACCGACACCGCGGACATCTATGCCGGCACTCTCGGCGGCAACATCTACCTGTCCAAAGATAACGGAAGCACGTGGGCATGTATCGACTCTGGTCTGACCACTTCGGATATTACTTCGATTCTCGTCTCGAACGGCGTGGTC